>NZ_JAVJZI010000170.1:0-31849 GCF_040223135.1 Coleofasciculus sp. G3-WIS-01 | reverse complement strand
TGCGGTATTTCATTCACTGACTTGAACATACCCTAACTAATTACAAGTAATCTAGTTAGTGATTCTTTCCCTGCTTTTACCACTGGGAAATGCTGTTCTCGGTGGTTATCAGGAACTTTTGCCTTTATTCCCCTCCAAGCAATTTCTACTATGGAGATAAGACTATTAGTCTTATAAACGCTCTAAGATTTTTACCCTTTAGATGCGTTATTGTAACAAATAGTCTCTACTGGAACCGCCTAATCTTAAGTTTTCTAGGTACCATCTCGTGCCGAACAAACGTCGCCGTACCTGTTAGTATTATACCAAAATTGTAGGTGTTTCGCTAACCCTACCTAAATCAGGATTATAGGTAGGGACTGCGCTCAACTTTTGTTCAAAAGCACGTTTCTACATGGCTTCCTCTACTCCCCCTGACTGTCGTGCCAAATAATCCAGTCCCCTTGGACTTGAGCGCTTGCTCCTCCTGGAAAGGATGAGGTACCAGAGCGATTGGGTGCATTAATTAAAGCCGTAATTGCTTCAATTTGCTCAAAATTGGCAGCCGTCGATTGGACAATTGCTAGAAACTGTCGAATAGCACGGCGTTGTAGGGCGAGATGAGCTTGTCGCAAGACTAAGCGATTGAGTTTTCGAGCTGTCTTGGGTTCATTCTCACTCGTAGAAACCATGGCTTGCTCGCGTAATGATTGCGCCGCCGTCTCTAAATACTCAACATCAGCGCGTAACAGTTCTGCTGTATGACCAACAACCGTTTCCACTTGCGGATTAAAATGAGTTTTGAGATAAGGTAGCACCTCTTGGCGAATGCGATTGCGAGCATAGCGCAGATCTTGATTATAGGTATCCAGCCAAACCGGTAGGTGCTGTTGCTCCACAAACTCCCCCGTTTCCCCACGGGTGACTTCTAGTAATGGGCGCACAAGCTGCACCCCTGGGACTAGAGGACGTTGCCAGGTCAGCGATTGTAGACCATCAACCCCTGTGCCTCGAATCAGATTATACAAAACCGTTTCCGCGCGATCGCTCTGGGTATGAGCTGTGACTACATCTTGAAACCCATGAGCTTGGGCAATCTTACCTAATGCTTGATAACGCCATTGTCGAGCCGCTCCCTCACTCTGAGTCACTTGAGCCGCGATTTCTAGATAAAAGGGAATTGCCCAACCCTGAGCCAGTTGTTGAATGTGATCCGCCAACCCTTTGTCTGCGGGCCAACGGTGATCACAATGGGCAATAGCGAGCTGCCATTTCCACTTCGGCTGCAAATCCAAAAGCAGTTTCATTAAACAGAGGGAATCTTGTCCCCCTGATACAGCCACCAAAACATGACGGCTCGGCGCTAAGAGCTGCCTTGTCTTTAGCGTTTGATGAATACGGGCGTGAAGCGGCGTCCAATCTGAACGTTTAGACATGCTTACAAGTTCATCAGCTACCAACCTGTTAATTGAGCCAACAGGAACAACGTTACTGATTACTTCGCCAACTTTCTTGACTCATTTCTTGCCAAACATCATCAAGAAGCGAGTCTGTATCATTATCATTCTCCTCCTCCTCGAAGCTTGAGGATAAATCGCTCAAATCAAACTCATCTTCATCACTAGCAGAGGACTGACCAAAATCAAGTTCCTCATCACTTTCTGTGGCAATCGCTCCCAGATCTAGTAACTCCTCATCATTACTGGTGCTTTCCTCTTCCATCTCCAACTCTTCTTCAATGCTTTGGGAGAGTTCATCGAATTCATCACCAAAGCTAGCTGATGTGTCTTCCTCATCACCTGCAGAGAGTTCATCGAAGTCATCCTCAAAGCTAACTGATGTGTCTTCCTCATCACCAGAGAGTTCATCGAAGTCATCCTCAAAGCTAACTGATGTTTCCTCCGCACTGGGAGACATTTCCTCGAAGTCATCCTCAAAATTAAAAGGTGGCTCTTCCTGTTCTAATTCCTCCATTGGGAAAGTTGCCCCCCTTTGCTCCATCTCATCATAGATGTCACTAGGGCGGTCTTGCTGTTGCTCCTCATCGCTGAAGGCAGATAATTCATACTCCTCCTCATCCAGACTCATAGACGGCTGCTCTAAATCGAGTTCCTGATCCATGGTGGTTGAGAAGTCTGCCACAGGGAACTCATCCTCACTCTCATCTTCCCCACTGATCGATTCTACTGGCTCCTCATCCTCAGCTACCTGAGGACAAAATTCCAGATTAATTCTCACCTTGCCTTTTTGCCAGCCACTTGAACTAAATCGCAAGACTTCACAGGAGATACCCTCCTCACTAAACCAGGCATCCTTGTCTTGAGTCCATTCACTTAACCCATACTCAAGCTGCGTTTTGAGCGCGTCCGCCAATTCGCCTACTCGGAAGGTATGATGCCCAATTAAAATTTGCGCTGATTCGTCAACGGATAAGACTTCACCACTAGCAAGTGGCTCAAACTGATTATCTACGCCCATTTTCCCCGATTAACGTTCTACTTTTGTGCTTAATCATGATTGACAGATCGATCCGTTCAACTGACGCCTGACACGGCGATTGTTTGGCGCTCCCCCGACTTCGGTAAGCGATTTTGTTGTCGCGTTGATCAGTCCTGGAATCCTTAGAAGAACCAGCCGTAGGAATGTAATCCTTTACCCAATAGATTCACCCCAAGATAACAAATCCAGACTACAACAAATCCTGTTGCCGCTAGGATAGCAGGTCGGCGTCCTTGCCAGCCTCGGGTAATGCGAGCATGAAGGTAGGCGGCAAACACTAACCAGGTAATTAATGCCCAGGTTTCTTTTGGGTCCCAACTCCAATACGAACCCCATGCCTCATTTGCCCAAACTGCACCGGCAATAATGCCAATTGTCAGCAACGGAAATCCTAGCCCGATAATCCGATAGCTAATATTATCTAACGTATCCGCTAAGTTTAGACGTTGGGGAGAAAGGGTGGGTGCGCGACGCAACTCTGATGCGGAGGATGGAGCAGACGTGACAGCATCTAGAACGGCTGTACTTGTGGAACCCGACTTGTCTTGCCAACTCATCGCCATTGCCCCATTATCGCCACTCACCTGGGGCTGGAGGTTATCCTGATTCCGTTTTAACTGATATGAAGCATTCCCGGTCAAGTTATCTTTACGGCGATAGCTACCTGTACCGACAGAACTACCTCGCAGTTCAACATTTTGACCACGAGTCACGACTAAAAAGGCAATCGCTAACAGTGCTCCCACCATTAGTGTCGCGTAACTGAGCATCATCACACTGACATGCATCATCAGCCAGTTGGATTTCAGCGCTGGGACTAAAGGCTCCGCCTGTTGCATATCCGCAGGTAGTGACAGAGCAGCAAATGCGGTAATTCCCATGGCGACGGGGGATGTAACTACACCCACCCAACGACTCGCGCTCATTTTTTCCGCTACCAGATGCATCGCTGTGATCCCCCAGGCTAAGAAAAAGAGAGATTCATAGAGATTGCTTAAGGGAAAATAACCTGCATTCAACCAACGGGCGCCGAGTAACGCGGCGATACACAGGTTGGCGATGATCATACCCGTTCCGCCCAAGGTGGGCAGATAGGGAATGTTCTTAAACGCCGCCCCAACCCAATACAGCAGCATGGTTACCAGGAGAACTGCAAATGAAATATTATCTAAGCTGTTTTGGAGTGAAACTAGATCCATAAATATGCTTCTCGACTCAATCGTTTGTAAATAAATTGCTGCGTTACTATTATCCTATCGGGATTGCTGCCTTTGACGAGAGGCGAAAAACCTAATCATAACGATTTTCTGGATTCTTGGGGATTGGGGAAGAGGAGAAGAGGGAAACAAGGAGATTATACTCCATTCCCCCATCAGGGCGGGTTTACTCAAGTTAGCGGTTTCTGGAGTAACGTTATCGGTCAAAAGAAGCCCCTACAAATTGGCTCCTAGAACTTCCCTCCCTGCCCCTCTTGCCCTCATCTGGAAACGTTAAGGGGATGGTACTGGGGAAGGAGGAATCGGAACTTGATTGGACGGTAGTATTATTTTTAGCTTGACAAATAAGTCAAAGCGTGTATCGTGCTGGTCTTCAACTGCCGACGTAAAACCGATCGCACGGATTGCCTGAATCATCTCATCAAGTTGAGGGGGAAGTTGAGGCAGATTTAAATTATCTCGATTTAAGGTACGCTCAACCTCAATGAAAACTTGACCGTTATGGGGGCTAGGTTTTGTGGGTACGATTTGCTGAAATAGGGGCGTTTGAGTCAAGGGGGCTTGAGGTTGAGGGACAATGGCATTAGCAATGGGTGCGCCGAAGGTGAGGAAGGCGATATTCCCTTCTAACCAGCCATGGGTAGCGGTGACGCCTCCTAGGGGAGAGATCCACTGCACCACAGGTTGACTATTGATTTGGGTGTTTTCAACGGTAAACTGATAGCGCGTTTCCATGACTTGATCAAGCTGCAGGAAAGCTTTTTCTGTACCCGCGCGATCGCTCGATAAAATCATTAAGGCTACACCCGCCCCTAGGGTTGGCGGCGGCTGATTTTCTGGCGGGATGAGCAAATCCTCAGTTGCGGGGATGAGAGCGATTACCCATTCCCCCGCCATCCAGGGTAATAAATCTTCTTGAACATTTAAACCCAAGATTGTCTGTACACCTGCACTTAGATTCGCCGGGGGAATGGGGATCAGGGGATTAGACGGGGCGTTTTGGGCATAACTCTTCCACAATTGGGCTAAATTACTACCACTGAGCATTAATCGGGTATTGGCGGGGAGGCGTCTGGGTAAGCGGCTACTGGTATTTTCTACCGGATAGGTGTTTTGGCTATTGGGTTTGAGCCAAGAAATCCCGCGAAAACGTATCCCATCAGACTCCAAGGATAGAGTTGTCGCCAGCCCTTGCTGGGGTTGGCTTTGAGCCAACTGTTCCGGGGGAAGCTCCCGCGTGGAGTTGGCGGCGGCGGTTGCGGTAAAGACGGGTAGGTTTAAGTACACTTGAGCAAACCCCTGGGCGGTGTCAATTTTAGCCAAATTTTCAATATATCCCGGTGTAGCCGCCACAGACGCCGCACCTTTGTAGGTATCAATCACCCGATTCATGGCTTGGGGATTTGACGTAACCACGACAAAACGCTCCAAGACGGCGACTGAATAGTTTTGACCTTCCTTTTGGGTTTGGCGAATTTGAACCCCGCGATAGCTTCTCTCGCCAAATTGGGTGACTTTCTGAGACTTGGTTTTATCCCAGATTTGTCTGGCTTGGGCGGGGTTGTCAATGGGTAAGAGGATCAAGTCGGGGAGTTTGATAAACGGTAATCCGACAGAAGAGGTTTGCCCCGGTTCTGTTTCTGGTGCATATGTACTATCACTCCCATAGGCAATCATTACCGTTTCCCCTACCCACGGTTGGATATCCTTCTGGTAGTCATAGCCGTTATCTGTTAGCAGGCTTTTCTCCAGTTGGGCGAGTTGTTTCATCAACGCCGCTTGGGTGGTGGGCGTTCCATATTCCTGCAATTGTCGCCATTTATCGGGATCTGTAGACACCGATGCGGTGATCAGGGTGTCTTGAGGGACGAGTTTTGCCCCCACTGGTGCATTTTCTAGCCAGAGATTACGTTGTATGAACAGAGAATAGGCTATGACACTCCCGCTAATCAGCACAACGACTGTTGTCAACGCTAATCGTGGAAGGAATTTATTTTTTTTAACCATGAACCGACGCGATCGCGCTTGCAGTGTTATTGCTAATTTAGCAGGGGAGAGGAGTTTTGAGAGCTGTAGGGGCGGGTTTCACTATTATCCTTTTTTTTGAGACCCTGATGTGACTAAACCCGCCCCGACTTGATCCTTCGCCCTTGCTAGTCGGACAGGGTTTTGAATTAATTCCCTAGGTAAAATTTCTTACATCTGTTATCGAATGTTGGGCTAGAAATCATCCTCAGATCGTAAGTATCCAGCACAGTTGACGATGTAGTAATATCCCTGCGCCAACACGGATTGACACAGATTCTGGTTGAATTTAAATCCATTTTCGCCTTCCTTGGGAACACGAAAACGCGAGATGCTAGTTACGCGAATACCTTGTAATTGTAAGCCATTCTGGTTGGGGAACCATTGCCGAATGTAGGTGGAGTTTTCTGGCGTAACTCTGCCAATTTTGGTTCTCAGTATCGGGTGAAAAAGATGGTAATAGCTTTGGTTTCTTCCCCTGTCCCAAATTAATTCTAATGGATCACCTTCACCGATTTGCTGGAAAATTAAATCCTGTAACCCCTGACCCTTTCCGTTTGTGAGTTCTCGCTGCGTCTTAAATCTAGCATAGTTATCATTAGCGAAGTTGAAAAGAGTAAACATTACTTCATTATTAGTTACATAACTGTCACCTGAATCAAACTTTAACCCTAGCTGCCCATTTTCCTTAGCCTTAATAGGCTGTCCTGCGGCTAATCGTTCTTCACGCTCCCCCTCGATTAAATACAAATAATCCCGCGCTCGTGTCATGGCAACATAACGCACCCGTCGTTCTTCTTCAATCTCCTCTTTGTCCGAAATATCTTTACTACAATCGGCAGCCGGAATTAGTACAGCATCAAACTCTAATCCTTTAATTTTGTGAATGGTTGAGAGTATAATCTCTGGCTTTCCTGGCTGATTTTGCTGTTGATATTGCTTAGAAAACCAGGTGAGTTCGCTCAGATGGCGAATATCTTCAATCTGTTCAATAAATTCTGAGATCGGTGTATCAGGAGAATAGCTCTCCTCAAATGATAAAGCCGCTTTTTCCAAAAATTCATAGGAGCTTTTACTCCATACTCCCTGATACGGTTTCAGGCACTCCTGAGTGCGCTCTTCGATGTTTACTGCGAATGACCCAATTTTCTGTTCCGGGTTTTGTTTGAGTTGATCCAACAAAACAGCGACTTCACGTAGATCAGCAAACCGCTCTCGCCCACCTTGAACTCTAATATAAGTTCTTTTACCAAACCGATCTCGAATATCACCTAAGATGCGGTAAAGTTCAGGATTAGTCCGGAAGAGAACGGCAAGAGAACAAAGATGAGGACGCTTTAATAGCTCATCAATTGCTTCGAGAATTTTTTGAAGATGAGCATTATTCGCTTTTTCTAGCTTCACTTCTCCTGTTAATGTCTCTTCATCCCTACGTCCAGATTGAAGTTGGTTTTGTCGCAAACGATGGCAATTTCGGCTGATGTATGCTTCGGTTACATCGAGAAGTGGTGAGAGTGCGCGATAGTTTATAAACAAACTTTTTTTGTGGGCGTCAAACTCTTGCTCGAACCGTTTAAAATAAGAAACAGATGACTTAGATTCTTTCCCATTTTTGCGCTCGTATCCGTATATACTTTGGTCATCATCCCCAATGGCAATCAGTTTAGTATTGTCACTTTTGATCCGCCTGAGCATTTCATAGCGCTCTTGAGTTATATCCTGATATTCATCAATAAAAATATAATGAGGAGCATCACGACTATCGGGTCTAATTAGGCTTTTATTCGTTTGCGTGATTTCCAAATACTTTGCTGGATAGTTTTCTAGAGAACAATTTTCATCCAACTGATTGCCTAAAGTGCGGCGGACATAGCCATGAAATGTGTAGATAGGCAGACTCCCATAAGCGCTAGCATAGCCTAAATCACGGAGTAGTCGGCTTAGGCGCGATCGCAATTCGGCAACGACGGCTGCATTATACGCCAGCACAAGAATATCTGCCGGATTTTCCCATTGCTTTACAATCAGATAAGCCACACATAGTAACAGTGTTTTCGTCTTGCCTGTACCGGGTCCAGCTATAACAATGAGAGAGTTTCTCGGACAAGCCTCAACAATTTCTTTTTGCTCCTTGTTTAATTCCGCTATTGCTTTCTCAAAAGCGTCTTGGCGAAGTTGTTGACCCAATCGACTATTGCCGGATAATTGGTTCAAAATCAAATCTTGAATTTCGGCAATATTTTTACAAGCAAAATAGTCTTTTATGAACTCACGTTGATGGCTTTCCGGAACTTCTGTTAGTGTTGCCAAGGCATTTAATCGCCATTCCTTGAGTAAAAAGTAATTATTAAAGTCTTCTTGAATCTGACTATCAGATTGATTTATGTTTTCTTCTAAAACAGCTTCAGTAAATCGCTTTTGTATTTTAACGCTGAGTGAAGTTGGCAGAAAATCCTGCTGATAAGCAATATAACCCAGACTTCTGATCCAGTACAGAGCGGCTTTTAAACGGTCAGGATTATCGATGGCGGCGGCTTGCATCAAGTCACCCAGATTAATGGTCTTTTGTTGTTCATGTCCTTGCTTGATTAGAGGTAAAATCTGTTGGCAAATTTTCTGAATCCGATCGAGTTTCTTGTCCAGATCATTCGATTGAATTCGGATATCATAAATAATACCTCGCTCTAAACGAGTGCTTATTTTAATACCATCTAATTTATTGAGTAAACGTACCATCGGAGTCCAAGATTTGAGGAAACGCCGTTCCTCTGGAGTGGGTGACTCATTCGATCGGGGGAAAAGTTCACTAGCTTTCTGAGTAAACCTTTTTTCGATGTCAGATTGACTTATTTTCACATTCAAGCTTTTTTGTCGCCATTCACCGATTAACTGCAATAGGAATTGATAAACGTTCAACCATAACTTATCTTTGTCACTTGCCATTTCCGTTTGACCAAATTTTGTCATTTTGATGCGGAAATGACGATGCCAACAAATGATACCCTGTTGATGCAGTCGAAACAGTTCCTGAAAAACCTCACTAAAACTATTGAGATTTAAGCAGGTTTGAATGTCCAATAGTGAAAGACTGACCCACTTTTCTGTTGTCCCTCCCCGATCACGTATCCGTTCACCTAAGCTGGAGTGAGTTGACAGGTTAGCGACTCCCAATGATAGGTCAACGTGGGAAACTACCCGATCGCCCAACTCGATTCGCCCTAATTTTTCTAGCCAATGCAGCAACATTCGCTGAGTTGTTTCCGGATTCGTTTTATCTTTTAGCGAATCGGATTCTGTAATCAGATCAGCCGGGATAATCAAAGAATTGGAGCGGTTGGCGAATTGGGTTTGATAATCCGCGATCGCGACTCGCATTGCCTCAATATCACTCCAGTGTAAGCGGTTTCTCTGCATCTGCGATCGCGCCTTGGCAAAGCTTTCTTTACTGTAGAAGAGAATGCAGCGTACTTTGTCATCTCGAAGTTCAGCATCTTGCCGTTTCTGCTCGTTTCTCCCAGCTCTTCCAATCTCTTGCAGGTAGTCTTCTAGTGAATCCGGCGGTTGTAAATGAAAGGCAAAATGAATATTAGGAACATCTATGCCCATCCCAAATGCTTTGGTTGCCAAAATTACAACTTTTGTGCCCTCTCGAAACTCCTCCTCAGTTTCCTGGCGGGCTTCGGGTTTCATTCCTGCATGATAAAAACCAACCCGAAAATTACGCTGTCCCGCTTCCTGGAATTGCTGATTAAGCTTATCTGCATACTCTTCGCATTTGAGGCGATTATTGATAAAGATAATTGCCCTGCTTGTAGCTGGGTTCATCTCAGCCGCCAAAATCGTACAAATTTCATTCAGGGCATATTTATAATCATGAGACTGTTCTGGGGGAATCGGGTGGAACTCCAAGGCGTGATAGCTTTGAACCGGAATATTGGTAGAATTCATGGCTGATCTGCTGATGCTGAACGATTGATTTTTAGGATAGTTTCTAAGTCAGTTCTAACCTGCTGAGTGAGCGTCGCTGAGAGGATGAGAATTGGGGCATTTCTGCCACGTTTTCGTTGCTCAGTTACAAAGCGAGCAGCATAAAAATAGTCAGGGCGAAAGTCTAACCCCCAAAGCGAAAGACAGTGAGCTTCGTCAAAAACCCAATATTCGGGTTCACCGTCTCTGGAAAAACGTTCCTCTAATGCTTCTCGAAACGATTGACTACGGAACCGTTCTGGCGCTGTATAGAGTAGTAAACATTCCCCGGTGCGAATCCGTTGATAACACTCTTCAATGTCTTCCCGCGTCAAATCTCCAGTTAACCCGTCTACCGTATTAATAAAGCCTTTTTCTTGTAGAGATCGCTCTTGATCTTTAATTAAGGCTTTCAGGGGTGAAATGACCACCGTTAGACGATTAGTGTGATATCCTCGATAAAGTGCAGGCGCTTGGAAAAGAACAGACTTTCCACCGCCTGTAGGAAGGCTGATAAACCGATGATCTAGATCATCCCGTGGGAGGATAGCTCGGAGATGGTGCATCTGCTCATCGCTTAGTTGGCAATCAGCCGGAATAAATACTCGTTCTATTGCTGGTTTCCAAGTTTTCTCGTCAGGGAGTTTAAACGGTTCAGGTTGATGAAAATAAGATTTTACTGTTTCCAGGGTATCTGGAAAGGTTCGCCCTTCCTTTAAATTTAAATCATCGTTCTGCCAAAAATTATTGTGTTCCTTGACGTTAGCGGATCTTAAACGAGGATCAAGGCAAATTAAGCGAACAGAGGAGTTATTGGCAAATCCCAGAGCAGTTTTTATCAGCACCGGAATGCAAGCCTTGATCGTATCAGTTGGGTTGGGACATTTAACTTTTATCTCTGATAAAGCGGACGGTATTCCATTTTCTGATTCTGCTAATATAGATTCATCATCTGCATCCTCACGATTATTGGATTCTCCATCTGGATTCTGTTCGTTCTCACCCAGTTCCCCTTCAGATAGGCTGGAGTTCAATGGTGCAGAATCTGACTTGACTAAATCTAGGATAGGAATCAACGGAAGGGGTAAAGATTCCAGTAAAATAGTTAGCTTCGCCGAACTCATTTCGGAGACAGATTGCCATTCCCAAACTACCTTTTCCAGTAGTCGCACAGGAACAAGCAAAAGAGAATTTTCAGATTTCGTCAGTCGCCGCAATGTCCTGCGTAAATCTCCCTGATTTTTCTCATAACTTAAGATAGTATCACGTTTAATTTTGCGAGTACGAGACAGTTCTTCAAGTAGCTGATGAAGCGGAGAAATTTCCTCAGATTCAGTCACCGCTAATATAATACAACCAGGCTGTTCACATTCACAGTAATGAGATATGAATGGCAAAAGATTATGCCAATAATCAGCCCGGGAAGGCGTTTCCGGTATCCTCCGACAGTCTAAAGATTTTTCTCCTGGTATAAACCACTCAGCTGAATGGTTAGCTTTGATGATGGAATGGTATTGCCGTTTAGGGACATGATCTTCAAAATAGGCTTCAGTTAAGCATCCCCACAGTTTAATTCTTCCTTTAATCGTTTTCTCTAACCAGAAGTGAGTTAGCCCTTGGCAATCATCATTTTCCTTTAATAAAGCTTCTTTTTTAAGACCAAGCCTTTCCAGAGAAACATAACTGCGTCCGACGCCAAAGCGCGTCCACAACCCCTGAGCATTAATTCTTTCATTTTCTTCTTCAGATGTCAGGTTCCGGATCAAACGCCGAGAATCAAAGGGAATTAGTTCGGGAAATAGCAAATAACTTTTATTAAAGCCCCAAGCTTCAATTTTTTTCCGGATATTGATCTGGGCGTAATTAGCAAAGGTACAGTAGACAACATTAACATCAGCAGGAATATCTGGAATTGATGTCTCTTCGCCTAATTTCCAATTTTGCCGTAAAATAGCCGGAGCGAGTTCAGCAATGGGTCTATAGCCATGTTTTATAACGTCTTCAACATAACGCTGGAAAAATTCCTCTCCACCTTCCTCAAAGAAAATGGGTGTTGCTGTGGGTTGAATAACTTGAGCTTTGGGCGGTTGCATCAAGGTAGCCGCGTAATCGGAGGGTCCAATAATCAGAGTTTTAGATTTACACTTAAGGAGTGAGTTGATTGCCTGCATCCATAGAGGTGTCTCAGAGTGGAGGAAAAATGAATCGGACTCTTGTTTAGCTTTTTCGCGAATGGTTTCTGGCGCTTCATCACGGCGTTGGTACTGATTAATAGCTAGTTCCAGCACTTTTTCAGCATCTTCAGTCGCTTTGTGACTTGTCTTGAGTGCATAGCAGGGACGCAGTGGACAAAGCTTCATCTCTTCCTCAAGAGTGTCAACTATATCAACATTGTCAACATCACAACCTTTCTGGCGCAAAATAGTTAAGTCCCATGCCTTGATATTATGCCCAATCACTCTTTTTCCTGCCGTCAATTCATCAAACTCACGCCGAACCTCTTCATCCGACAATTCGTGTCCCGTTAATTTGACTGGTGGTTTTCCCCGTTCCAGTAAAGCAAACTGCCAGATTCTATTCCCATCTGATTCTAGATCTAGGGCAATACTATTCTTTTCCCATTCTTCTTGTTTTTTTGACCAGATGATTTCCTGTATTTTGGGAAAATAGACGGCTTCTGCTTTATCTTTGCCGAGGATAAAAGATTCACGAGGGATAGCCACAAAGTCAATGCCGTTGGCATCTTCACAACCGGGTAAAATTGGGAAAATTTCACAGTGAAAGAAGTCACTCTGACCAAATTCATAACCGGGCAAAATGACACCTTTTTTCCTGTAGCTAGAGAAACATAGTCATCTCCTTTGCGCCAGATAAGCTGAACAGAGGGTTCTGATTCTAAGCGGATATCATCGGCTTGTTTTCCCTTGTCTGTGTCAATAATAATAAAAGAGACAACAGGTAGTAGACGTTTCTGATCAGATTCACGCCTAAACCAGGGACTAATTGTTTTAGGTAGGGATGTGACATGAAACCAGACTGATTGACGAGTCTCGAATTCAAAGTATCCAAACCCTCGGTTACAAATATTTTGCCAGCTTTTAACTTGTATTGCTTTGTATCGCTTTGGCGTGGTAGACTGCATCGACTGTCCACTCCTACTTTACCCAACCGTCAATTGTAACCTCACTCAGATGTATCTTGGTAAAATCCATCACCCAATCCTGATACCCGGTTGGGGTGCATAGTAGCATTTTGATGGAGATGGGGAAGGTGGCGCAGGTGGGCAAGATGAATCAATTCTCTATGTTGCAGCTTTTCAAGCTAGGGAATTCTTGCCCACCTTATCTAAAACGGTAACAGGAGTATTTATCGGCTAGTTTTCGTCAGGTACATCGAAAACCACTTCAAATTCCGCCGCAGGTATAAATCGATTTAACAACCGAAAATGATCCCAAGCATCCTGTCGATTGTAGAACCGGGCTACGGTGTAGCGACGAGCGTCGGGAAGTAACCGTACAATTGTCCAAGGATAGCTGTAGGCTTGAATCTGTCGTTTCGTCTCCTCGGTTTGTTGCTTAGTTAAGGCTTGCTGGATAATCCGGTAAAGCTGGGTTCTTTCGGGGTTGGTATTGTTTGGTAACAAATTCCATTCATTTATGGGCGCAGGGAGCCAGGTTAACAGATAGAACGTGATCTGACCCGGTTTGTGCAGTTTCCAAGATAGGCGATGGGCTTGTTTGTAGCACAGATACCCCTGTTCTCTGGCGATGGCGCAGATGCTTTCTCCTTCTCGGTGGAGTCGCAGCCAGTCAGTATGTTTCATAATAGATTCATCTCCTTTGTATGAGGGAGCCAGAGCCAGCGCGGAAACTTGGTCGGTCGAGGCGCTGGCTTCTGGTGCGGTATAGACTCACTGTCGTAATTGACAATAACGGGTGAACAAGGTGAGACACTGAGGAAAGAACGGGTAACTCAGAAGGTCTAGGGGCGATTGCTTTCCGAGTCGTCTGCTCTTTAGTGTATCTCTTGTTTTTACCGTTTCATCTATACCTTATAGTAATTACCGTTCAGTATAGAATGACTGAAGCAAGTAATCAAGTAACTTTGATGGAATTGCGAAACCGTGCTGGCTTAACTCGCCGACAAGTGGCGATGGAGTTGGGAGTGACAGAAAAAACAATCTACGTGTGGGAGACGAGTTCAAATCCACCTCGCCTGACAGTGGCTCAGGTTCAGCGCTTGATCGAGATGTTGAATTGTTCTATGGCGGAACTGGTTGAAGCGACAGAAAATCGATCTTAGAACGAATAGCACGTTCCTCGTATTCTGGTGGGCAGTGCCCACCCTACGGTATATTAAGGGTTTAGGCGATTATGCGCCCCTACTTTCGGAATTTTTTTCCCCTTTGGGCTTATGCAACTGAAAATTGCTGTAGCATCGGTCGATAAAGTGTATCTCGTTGCTGGTAGGGACGCCCTAGCGAACGAATCGCGTCCTGAAGCGTCTCAACTTCCATACAGGTTCCCCCTTGAGCGCCTGCCATGGTGGTGATATGTTCTTCCATTAACGTGCCGCCAATGTCATTACAGCCCCATCTGAGGGCTTCTTTCGCACCAGCAAGACCTAATTTCACCCAGCTTGGTTGATGGTTAGGAATCCAATTACCCAAGAAAATTCGCGCCACAGCCGTTAATAACAAAGCATCCTTGAGAATCGGTTGATCTCGCCCTACACGTTGACGTAGCGGTTTAGGGGCATCTTGACCGATAAACGGCAGTAGAATAAACTCTGTGATATAGCCGGAGTAGCTTTGATTGCGAGTTTGTTGCTGGAGCGATCGCAGCTTGGCTAAATGCCCCATTTGTTGTTGCTTAGTTTCAATATGACCCGAAAGCATCGTACTGGTTGTGGGCATTCCCAATCGATGCGCCGTTCCCACAATTTCTAACCAGGTTGCTGTATTCGTCTTTTCCGGACAAAGGATGCGCCGCACCTGATCATCTAAAACCTCAGCTGCTGTTCCTGGCATTGAACCAACCCCAGCCTCTTGCAGTGCGGTAATCACCTCAGCATAACTAAATCCATCTTGTTCAGCGATAAATTGGACTTCCTGGGGGGAGAAAGCATGGAGATGCAGTTGGGGAAATGCTTGCTTGATGGTTTGCACCAATTCCAGATAATAGGGTAAAGCCGCGCCATTAATTTTTGCCTCTGGGTTTAAACCCCCCTGCATACAAATTTCCGTCGCCCCCCGTTGTACTGCATCCCCCGTCTTTTCCAGAATTTGCCCCCAATTTAACCAATACGCACCCTCTGTACCCGCATCGCGGCGGAAGGCACAGAAACTGCAGTGCTGAGTACAAATATTGGTAAAGTTGATATTACGGTTAATCACGTAGGTGACGCGATCGCCAGCTTGATGGTAGCGCAATTGGTCAGCCGTTTCCTGAATCGCCGCCACAGCAGCCGATTCAGTTTGCTGTAGGAGAATCACACCTTCCTCTGGAGAAATGTCTTCACCAGCTAGGGCGCGGTTAAGAATTGCATCAACGGAGTTGGTAATCACAGGGTATCTGGGAAAGACAGGGAAACATTCATCTTGATACTACTATGCCCTAGAGTATCGAGCTAGTAATCATTGACACTCCCCCGGCTGAAGACGCAGGGGCTTGCACCATCGCATCTTTGTCATTAGCATGCCCTTTAGGGAAGCGAAGGGTCAATTGTAGGGGCGGGTTTAGGAACTAAAGTCAGCTATTGCTGAAATCAATGAACAACAAAACCCGCCCTATCTACCCATAACATATCAACAAAAACTGACCTTTTTAATAAGTTGGGAATTACCAATTATTTTACCTCTACCCTCTCTTTAATTAACACATTTATCTGGTCTGAGTTAGCTGACCAAGCGCTGACATAATTACTACTCTGAACCACCATTTCTTTAACGGGTTCCTCTTTACTACCTCTAACCGCAATAATGGCACAGGGATTAAAATTATTGTGGGGATATATCTTCGATTTTGCCTGAGAGCGATTATCTGGATGTAAAATATGCTCAAACCGAATAGTTTGAGGATTATTTTCCTGCAAAAGTACCCAAAATGGATATTCCCAATACGTCCCCGATGGTATAGGTGTACCTCCTAGAGATAACCCAATCGTTTCACAGTTTTGTTTTTTGAGAAAATCAACAGTCGCGAAATAGGGTTCTTTGAGATGTTTACGATTAGTAAAGTACAGTTCATTGCGGCTGGTATTAAATATATTTTGCTCGGCAGCAATCGGTCGGTATTTATTATTAACCATAAAGGGAATTGATGCTACGATCATAATCACAGCCAGAATCATTAAAACATGACAATTCCAGCTTTTGTTAAAAACTAAACCGACAAAAGATGAAAAGAGGACAAAGATTGAAAGATGATGGCGACTTTGATAAGGTTGGATTTTCAGCATCCAACAAAGGAGTAAGAAGCCACAAATTAATGCCAGGACATAACCGATTACATCTTTTTTCGTTCTTAATTCTTTATTAAATACAAAAACTATAATTGCTAAAGCGATAAGGAATAGATGCAGGGGATTTCCCGCAACATTTTCATCAAAGGATAGACCCGGAACTGTATAGGATTTTAGGGGATAAGTTGTTCTAGGATCATTCATGTTAACACCCAACACTGAATGAATTATACTGATTAATTTGTGGCTGATCCCAGTAGTCGGCGTAATAAAATCCTGTAGTCCTAGGTATCTAATGATATCAACATGGAGAGAAAGATTCCGAATAATATTTGAAATCCATGTCGGCAGGCTGTAGACTTCTATTTTATAGTCGGCTGAATATTCAGCTACCGATATGGGATTTCCATACAAATCAAAGTTGCGTGAATAATGACCCCAGTTCAGGCTTAAGAATATAAGTGTAACAATACTAATCGGTTTCCATAATTTCCAGCGTAGGCGGTTTAGTTTCGCCAGGAAAAACCAAACCATTAAAGGAAAGGCATAGATATAGCCTGAACTCTTGGTAAAAACAGCCAGTCCTAAGCTAGCGCCAATACTGAGAACTAAGGGAAGTGGAATCTTTTTTTCGGGCAATGCCAACAGAATAGAATGGGCAATACAAACCAGCCAAAAAGCGACAGCATAATCATTTTGAGTGCTGGACGCTTGCAAAATTCCCATGGGAATAGTAGCGCAGAAAATCGCCGCAAAAATTTGTCCCCGTTGATCTGCACCCAGTTGTTTAGCAATTAGGGATACGCCAATAATGCTGCCAATCATACTCAACCATTGCACCAAATTAGCCAAGCGATCGCCCCGACTGAGAATCCGTAAGTGCATGATCACGAATTCGGCAAATGGGGGGTGAACTAATTGAGCCGAATAGTAGGTGGGATAATGGGCAACACTGCGATTTTGTATCCAATGAACCACCCGCGCCAGATGATAGGTCATAGAATCCCAATTATTAGGCGGCGCTACCACAGCAATTAAACCCACTGTCGCCACAATACAGACGATACCGCCCAGCAAAACCAGTGAGACTGGGGTGAGTTTGGGGCGTTCAGGGAAATTTAGCGATCGCTTTCCTCTCTTAACCAGTCGATAATAGATAAACAAGAGTGCGATATCTGTAATCAGCCACAAGACTAAGACTGAACTAAATGTCAAGACTCTAAATAGACTTAACGTCTCAGTCAATACCGTGATCAAAACTCCCCAGACAATCGCTGCGGATAAGACGGAACCCCGCCAGTCTTGACCGGGAGACTGGAAAATTAGAAATAGAAGCAATAATGAGAGTAAAGGTAAGCCAGCCAGCATATTGATGATTCCGTTCACGAATTAAACCAATTGTTGATCAATTTAATACATATTGTTCAAAGGCAGCTTCCTTTTTTTTATGATATCCTTGCTATACCTGAGTTTCAAGTCTCTCAATTGTTACATCCTATTTAGGGTTGCTATATCCCTTCATTTATTTCTGGTAAGTTGCCATAGTTTGGTTTGAGTTGTATTAACAGGTGTTGTTTGCCGCTTCCAATTATAAATCTTTTTTATTTGATAATTATGATTTTTGTCAAATAAATAGTCCAATGTACTTTGGGACTGGTACACAAATACATCACTAAAACCATTGCCCACAGAATTTATATCTTGCCGCAAGCGAATATCTTGAAGAACAACATAGGGAGCAAGTGAATGACTAAGGGTACGCATATCGAACCACGCTGCTATAACTAGAGGCTGGTCTGTGGAGTTAACAATCTTAGCCACCTCAGGATGATAATATTCTCGACCTTTAGTCCACCATGTATCTGATTGGGATATGAAAACGCCAGAAAAAACTCCACTTGAAATTATAGCAACTGTCGCTAGCTGCCACAACTTATGGTGCCAATTCTTAAAATTCATAGCCGGATTAATCTTAGTAGCAAGCAGGTAACCAACAGCAATCTGAATACCCAAAGCAGACGGGATAAAATATCGTAGCGGCGTCGATCGCCTTCCTCCCAATAATAAATCAGGAAGCACTAAGAATAAAGCGGGTATTGCAATTAATATGCAGACAAACAGCCAAGCTCTCTTGTGAGTGTTACGACAGAGAAAGTAAATGGAATATAAAACTAGAATTAAAACGAGGACATAAATCCAGATATATTGATAATTAAAACTATCATTTAAGTCGATAAAAATATGGCTATTATTCACCAACCAGGTTTGAATTAACGATGTAATTGGTGTTGGATTATTACTCCATCCTGGAGATTGAGATCCAACTCCTTTTGAATCAGCGATAAGCACAAAAATCCAAGGTAAAAACAAGATAAATCCGGCAAAAGATGCCAGAAAGTAACTGATAACTGTTTTAGTGAATCGGACGCTTTCATGGATAACCACATAAATACCTTGTGCAATGGCAACCATTACAAAAATCAGATGGGTGTAGAGTCCCAATACCAAAGTTAATGTATAAATCCCCCAGTTAAACTTGTTGCTGACACGCATAGCTCGCAACAGTGTCCAGCTCGATAGTAAGATCATGACTGTCCATAGACTATATTGCCTTACTTCTTGGGCATAGAGTATGTGAAACGGAGAGATGGCAACAAGCATCATGGTTATCCATCCCACTAGCGGCGACTCAAATAATTCCAGGCATAACCAATAGATGCCAGGAAATGCCAATAAGCTAATCAGCGCCGACAAGCTTCTGGCTGTTGTTGTACCATTGAATAGCTGCATCCACAATCGCGCCATCAGGTAATATAGAGGAGGATGGGCTGGGACTTCTGCAACCGCTTTAATCGTATCGATTAAACTTTTTTCCGGGCAGGGCTGCTGATAGTTTTCTACCTCTTTTACCGTCATTTCTGCACCCTGAAGTAAGGCGACTTGAATTAATTCAGAACTCGTGCAGCCAGAAATCCAGTTTAGGCTATCAGCTTCATCACCCCAGTAGGGTTTTTTATCTAAATTTGCAAAGCGAAAAAATATCCCCAAAACCAACACAACAATGACAATTAATTGCCAATGCTTATTGTTAGTTGATTTCGGCTGAGACTGTTTATATTGCATGATCATCATCTTGAATTATTTTATAATAATAAAAACCAGCTTCTCTGTGAATTAACTTATAATGATCTCCTAGCTTTTCAATGCCACCATATTTTCTCTGGTTTTCTTGAAAAAGGGCATCGGCTTCTTTTAATTCAATCAAATCCACTGTGACTCGTTTTTCAATAGCAGCAAGCTGACTCAAACTCACTGGAAGTTTCCAAATCACTCTCACGGGATAATCGTCAATGGCAAAATAGAAATTGCCTTGACTTATTACGGCTTGAGGCTTGAGTTGATATTGGTCAACAACTTTTTTTAGTCTTTCATTTCTAATCGACATATAGGAATACTGTTTGTGTTGAGAAAGCCTAAGTTGTTGCCAGGTAACTGTACTGGAATTGTACAAAAAAATACAAGATACCAATCCGATAATAATTGCGCTCCAAGTTTGCCAACTCTTAATCCCTTTATTAGCGCGAACAATCCACTGATATAAACCAATTACAAATAAAAGCGAAAGTAAAGGAGATATAAAATAAAGCGCTCTAGAACCTCGCCAAAATACATAGTCATATATTATTAAAATGGCAACCAAGACAATTATAAGGGTATTGAAGTTAATGAAAACAAGTCCACTATATAATTGCTTTTTTTGATTCTGGGAATTATCAGTATCCGGGTATTTGCCTGTGAAATAATTAAATAAAGATCCAAGACAGAGAAGCAGCATTGACAAAGTAGTCATCCCTTCCCCACTCTTCCAGTCTAACCTTAAAATCTTAATAATGTTTTTTTTGAAATTCCCGATGATCAGATGAATTTTAGCCAACAACCCTGGGGATGATAAAACTTCTGTCGGTGTATAGGGATAAATTTCTCGATTTTGAGACAAAGGATATAGAACAACTATAAATAATAGGACAAAACATGACAATAATCCCAATAATGTTTTTTGATTGTCTGGTCGTTTGCTTATTAAAACCCAAGTTGCAGTTATCGGCATAAAAGCCAATAGAAACGGCTTAATTAAGTAAGCCATTCCTAAAGCTAAAGACAAAAATAAACCTTTAGTAAAACCCTCTTTATTGAACAAGCAAATTGTGACAATTATTAGGGTGATAGTAGCTGCCGACGTTTCACTCATTATAGACTGTGCCGACATGAGGGTGAGAGGATACAAAAGATAAACAATGACTCCCCCTATCCCTACCCAATGATTCGCCAGTCTTTTTCCTAATCTATATGTGAGTATTACTGTAATTGTCAGCAGGCAATAATTGACAAAAAAAGGAGTTTTTTCATTAATCCCTCCCAGCAAAAATCCCAAACTTAAAATAAGGGGATAGCCAGGAAGGTGAGTATCTTTAGTGGGGTAGCCTTTTGAGATAATGCTGCTCGATATATAATGGTGGCTATTAAAATCAAAATTATTTCTGATGTTTTGGGCAACTGTGTAATAGAGAGTCTCATCAAACCATTTTATTTGTAAAGTCATTGGTTTGGTAAAATAGAGAGAAATAAAAACAATACAAAGCAGGATTAAGTAGGGAGTAACTTTCTTGACTACTAGACGGGAGCGGTCATTAGTTGGCTCTGGCATGAATCATTTTTGTGCGTTATTCGTTTGACTTGAAAATCCCCCCACTTCAGCTAGGGTGTAAAGGGGTCGGGCTTTGACCTCTTCATAAATTCGCCCAATATACTCGCCTAATATGCCGATACTGATAAGCTGAACTGATCCCAGAAAGAAAATGGCGATCGCGATCGTGGCAAATCCTGTTAAGGGGGAATTGGGTGAGGTTAAACGCCAGTACAGGACTAACACCGACATGAATAAAGCTAACGCCGCCGACAGCAATCCGAGATACGTGGATAGTCGTAACGGTACTTTAGAGAACGAGACTAAACTGTTCACGGCTAACGCCAAGGATTTACGAAATGTGTATTTAACGTCCCCAGCAAAACGGGGATCACGTTCAAACCGAATAGCGGTTTGCCGAAAACCCACCCACGATCGCAAGCCTCGAATGTAGCGGTTTTGTTCTGACATGGCATTGAGCAGATCAACGATTTGCCGATCCATTAAACAAAAATCACCGGTATCTGTGGGAATATCCACCTCGGCGAGAGACTTGAGTAGACGATAAAATACATAAGCAGTGAAGCGCTTAAACACACGTTCCTGACGACGTTTAATGCGCTGAGCATAAACCACTTGATAGCCTTGTCGCCACTTTTCCACCATATCTGGGATCAACTCCGGTGGGTCTTGCAAATCCGCATCTAGGACAACAATAACCTGACCCCGGGCAAAATTCAGACCCGCCGTTACGGCAATCTGGTGACCAAAATTGCGTGCCAAACTCAGATAACAGACTCGCTTGTCCTGCTGGTGAAGTTCTCGGATTATCTGTACTGAGCGATCGCGACTGCCATCATTAATTAAAATGAATTCTACAAGCCCATCCATGCGATCGGCGACAGCGCTGATCCGACGATACATTTCCCAGAGGGTTTCTTCTTCGTTATAGATGGGAATGATCCAAGAATACTTTGGCGGCATCGTCTGTTAAATTTTAATTTAGGTAATTCGATGTCACCTCAATTAACTTGGGGGAGCTATAAGACCCACAGAAGATAAAATAAATGACGAATGACCAATGACCAATGACGATCCTATTGACCCAATTGTTGAGAGCGTCGATAAGCGGCTTGTACGGCTTCTATAAGTGCTGAACGGAAACCGGCACGCTCTAATTCAGCAATTCCAGCAATTGTAGTGCCACCCGGACTTGTCACTTGGTCTTTAAGTTGAGCGGGGTGGATTTGTTTATCCTGCAACAGTTGTGCGGTTCCCCATACCGTAGAAAGAGCTAATTTAGACGCGATCGCTCTCGGTAGTCCGGCGGCTACACCCCCATCAGCTAAGGCTTCAATCATCATTGCCACGTAAGCCGGTCCTGAGCCCGATAATCCGGTGACAGCATCCATTAAGGATTCCGACACCTCTACCACGTCGCCCACCGCACCAAAAATGGTTTTTGCCCGCTCCAGGTGGTTAGGGGTGACGGTTTTCCCTGGTGCGATCGCGCTTATTCCTGCCCCTACAGTTGCTGGCGTATTTGGCATCGCCCGAATGACTGGCTGATGCTCAAATACGGCTTCAAGTTTCCTGAGAGACACACCCGCTAAAATCGAAATTACTAGAGGCAGGTTTTCTTTCTGGGGAGGAGTATTGCTACAGTTCAACGCCAAGTCACTCGCTACCGCCTTAAACGCTTGAGGTTTAACTGCCAAGAGTAAAATGTCCCCAGCTTCCGCCGCCGCCCCGTTATCCGAGGTCACTCTAACCCCATACAGTTGCCTTAAAACCTCTCGTCGCTGTGCTTGGGGATCACTGACGAGCACATCATCAGGGCGATAAACTTGCTGAGCGATTAGGCGAGATAAGATCGCTTCTCCCATTACCCCACCGCCGATTATGCCAAGCTTGATAGACACCCACCCTTCCTTGAATGAACGGACATTCGATTCTCGACAATTTTAATTAGATTACTGAGCCATCCGATCCGGCTCAGACGTCCAACTCGGAGGAGGCGCTGAACGTGGCGCACGAGTTGGTTCAGAAACTTCGTGAATTACACCTGATTGAGTGCTAACCTGCACACAACTTGGTGTAAACAGGAAAATACTCTCACCAATACGCTCTTGATGACCGTCAATCGCATAAGTTCCACCCGCGACAAAATCCACGGCTCGTTGAGCTTGATCTGGGTCCATCATGGTTAGATTTAAAACCACAGACTTGCGTTCTCGCAGGGCTTGAATCACCTGGGGCATTTCTTCAAACGAACGTGGCTCGATGACGGCGACTTCCGAAATACCGTTTACCGCTCCCGGCATACCAATCACATTATTCATGTTTACCGCTCCCATTCCTGAATCCGATCCTACAACGGTTCGTTCCCGAACCCGACGTCGAGGAGGACGTTCTTCCTCCGCAGGCGCTGGCATAGGTGGTTCTTGCTGATATAGATTTTGATACGTCTCTCCATCCACATCCTCGTATTCATACTCATATTCGGGATCATTAGGACCAACCACAAAATCTCGCAGCTTGTTAAAAATATTGTTCATTGGATCTACTCTCCATCACAACTTTAGGATTTGTCAGGAAACGCTAGAATCGACCGTTACATAAAACTTAAACAAATCTACCAATACCCGGTAAAATCTGTAGTTTACTTCCTGCTTCACTCTGGCGGTGACGGCACTCGACCAGTCCACAGGCTCTTCCCCAGTACGGGCTTGGTAACCAAGCCCGTACTGCGGCTTGCTCCAAATTGAAGGATGCATTCCAGTCTCCGCCTAACATTTCCTACCACCGGAGCTTGGTAAAAGTAAGCCCTTAGTATACCACTCGCTTCTAGTCAAACGGGTAATTCTATGCCCATAGGGGAGAAAATACCCAGGAATTACTCACAAGACAATACTTATCATAAGAGTTATTTTGGCACTATACAGCAGTTGCTTACTCATGATGCTGATTAATCGCTCCATTCCTCGCCTACTTAATCCCCACGTTCACCAAAAATAGTACGCCCTAGTCGTACCATCGTTGCACCCGCTTGAACCGCTAGGGCATAATCCTCTGACATTCCCATAGAAAGCTGCTGCATTCGCAAATTCGACCAATTTTGCTGTCCAATTTCATTAGCCAGATCACGAGTCCGCTCAAAGACACCCATAGTTTCCTGGGAGGACAATCCCAAAGGTGGAATCGTCATTAATCCTTGAATTTGCAACGCTTTACACTGATCCAGTTCAGGTAGAGTTGAGAGCAATTCCGGTATAGTCCAACCATACTTATGAGGATCAGGCATAATTTTGACTTGGAGACAGATTTGGGGGCTGACGGCGAACTCAGAGGCGAATTGATTCAGTCGCTGGGCTAACTTGAGGCTGTCACAGGAATGAATCCACTGAAATTGAGTTAAGGCTTTTTTCGCCTTATTGCTCTGAAGATGTCCGATCAAATGCCAGGTAATGTCAGGCAAATCTTGAAGTTCTTCCTGTTTAGCCGCCGCCTCTTGAACTTGACTCTCGCCAAAATCTCGCACGCCAGCTTGATAGGCTTCGCGCATCGCCTCTACCGACACTCGTTTAGTCACAGCAATTAACCGCACGTCTGGCGGTAGCTGTTGGCGAATCTGAGCAATACGTTCTGTAATTGAGCCTGTCATGATTTGAGATGAGCAATAAGGGAGTCACGAGAGAGAGTGAATCATCCAAAAATCAACCGCTACTGCTCATTGGAATGTTTGCTTATGAATTTTCTGAAGCTGCTCAAAATCTTTGGATGCACCCATACGACGGAGAATGCGGAGACGATTTTCCACTAAATGGCGAGCATCTGAACGACTAATCGGTTCAAACGCCAAACCATTCGAGCCAGTCGTCACCAAAAAAAATAGGCGCTGGGCGTAGAGAGTGGTGAACAGTTCCTGGTTCTCTTCAACCATGCAAACACGAAAAAGTAAACCAAAGGTGGGATGATTTAGATAGGTTTCCATTAAAACCCTGGGATAGAGCTGTTAAACAACAGATTGGACATAAGAGAATGAGTATTGGAGGAGATGTCGCATAGGTTAGTCATTGTTAAGCACAATTATCAATAGGTCATCGAGAGATCAGCTAAATTAGTCTACAGCTTATTATTGATTCTCCCAAACTCACCGCAGCCCTTCACAGTGCTACCATCCTCAAATCGTTATATCACGCTTAGCATTGCTTAAGGCATCCTCTGGTCATTGTATAAGCTGTTGTGGATCTAAGAAGCACAATAGACCTATGAGTTTTCTGTGGGTTGCCGATTCCCTGTTCCCTGTGCCGAGATCAAACCGCTTCGCTGCTTGCTACCTTTATGCCAAAACTCATATAGCGAAAGGCTCCAAGGCTCCAGGGTGCCAAGGTTGAAGGCTTATTACGGGTACGTGGTTGTTTGGGCTTTTCGACGACAGCCGTACCATTAAGTTAAGTAAGGGCGCGATCGCTACTGCCAAGGTTGTCAGTCATTTCTGTTGACCACAAGGGTGAATCTCCCTGCACCTGTGCGGTACAAATAAAATATTCTCCATCTACCGATATATTTTTGCTAACATTTGCTAACAATGCACTCGAAAAGACAAGCTCTTAGAGAGGGGATATCTCCCAAAGCCCGCAGGAAAATCCCACGAGCGCCATTGATGTCCCTGTCCATCCGAAATCCATCACCACCAACAATGACCTTCTTTCCACCTAGATTGGGAATGATTTCACCTGTCCAGCTTACAGTTTTACTGGTATAGGCTTCATTGCAATCGAGTACAACTAAAAACCGAGCAACTTTGTGATGCATCTCGTCAATTAAATGGCGAATTCTCAATCTTAATCGGTCAGCCGCCTTTCTTAATCTTCGACGTTGTTTAGCTTTGGCTAATGCCAGTCGGGAAATCAAATCATCAAGGTAATAACAGAGTCGTTGAATGCGTCCAATGTCTCCCGTCCCTATCCAACCAAAGCTATCTTCGGTAAACAGAGTAAGGATTGACCGAACACCAGGGTCTAGTGCCACGACCCGCCCTTGGTTCTCGGACGCTTGTCGTGGCACGTCATGGGGAACGCAGATGTAGTGTTGAGAGTGATGGAACACCAATCGGCAATCCCCAATATTGTCGGGCAACTGTTCTGTGTAGCGTATTTTGCCCAATATTGTGTAATATATCCCCAAGTCAGTTACGGCTGATTTTGGGATGTAACAAGACTGAATTTTATTTTTACGAGAACGGAATTTGACTTTCTTTCTTTGTCCCGTTCTCTTGTACTTTTTATTGGCTTCTCTTACGGCTGTACAAGCGTCCTTAATCGCTATTGACTTAATTTGATAAGGGACTTCTTTACACCACTCTGGCAAAGAGTCTAGTATGCCTCCTTTGATGGCTTTCCAGTTAGCTTTGGTGTCGGGTTGTTGTAAGTATTCAACAGTCTTGTTGAATACAAACCTTGACACTCCCATCCATCTGTTCACCAAATTTCTCTGCTCAGGACTCAGGTAAATCCGTATCTTCTTTGATTTTCTTGCCGTACTTCCTAAGTCCATGCATCCGACTAGAGTTGACATGGATAATGGAGAGTAAATCTTGGGTAAGCTCTGATTGAGGACAGTATACAGTCTGGTCGAGAACCACGATGTTGCCACCGTTTTGCTCGACCAGATACTGTATAAGCTCGAATCCAAATCGGCACAGTCTGTCTTTGCAGGCAACAACAATTGTGAGCTTATCCCCTTTAAGAAGTCTGTCCAGTAGGGAACGCAATCCTTTCCTCTTGAAGTTGAGTCCACTTCCAATGTCTTTAACGATTTCGGCTCGTGGGTAGAGAGACTGCATATAAGCGACTTGTCTGGCGAGATCATCTCGCTGCTTGGGACTCGATACTCGACAATAACAAATAGTGGCACTTCCAGCACTTGCTCCCAAATAGGCTTCAACGTCAAACATACGTTGTCCTGCCGGATTGCGTATAGAGGGAATGATGCCATTATCCGCGTACTTCCTTAACGTGTTTTTGTGTAATCCTAGTCGCTTAACGGCTTCTCTTAAAGGAACGTAGCCCATGTGAGCAAGAATAAGCTTACATTAGCATATAGTACCATATCAGCTATCTGTTGTTAACCCCCAAAGTAACCATGTCTATAGCCTCTCCCCAAAAACCGCAAACCCATGATAACTTTGCCATAACCTTTGCCCCCCTATCCCTCGCCGATGCCTATACCCTCGCCGATGATCCCGCTAATGGTGCAGTCGTCGTCATGAGTGGCACCGTCCGCAACCAAACCGAAGGCAAACCCGTGGTATCACTGGAATATCAAGCCTACGAACCCATGGCATTGCGCGTATTTGCCACCATTGCCCAAGACATTCGACGAACTTGGGCTGACGTCAATCGCGTCGTCATTCACCATCGCATCGGACGCCTACAAATTGGCGAAATTAGCGTCTTAGTTGCCATCGGCTGTCCCCATCGTTCAGAAGCCTTTGCTGCCTGTAAATATGCCATTGATACCTTAAAACATAACGCCCCCATCTGGAAAAAAGAACACTATCAAGATGGTGCCAGTACCTGGGTGAGTATTGGCGCGTGTGAACATAAGAATCAGTAGGTTTCAAGACTGACACATTGACAAAAAAAGATAGCTTGTGCTGCGAGAGCAACAGCTTATGGCGATTTGTCTGTGGGCTTCACTCTTTGTCAAATCAGACTAACCCCAAAACCGTTGTCGGACTACCCGAAGTGGGTTCAGGCGAGTAAAGGAGAGCGATCGCGCTCAATAGAAGGGAAATTCATCCTGCTTGTCACCTTTGTCGGAGTAGGTTGGGTTGAGGAACGAAACCCAACGAGAGCAGGTTAGGTGAACATTCTGTCCAACCTGACATGTACCCTTTACCCCACACTCACCAAAGAACAAAAAGACCAGATTCCCCAAGTGTTGCGGCTGTGGCGCACATCGAAGCCGCCCTAGTCGAAACGCCAGTCGAAATAGTACGTTCAAGAGCATCGTCAGGAAAGCGCGATCGCACTAAACGCTTACACCGACAACATCCTTAATAAACTGAATAAGTCGTTCATCGCCATTCTGGCAATGTCTGTGTAGCATTCGGAATACAGCCGCTTTCAAGAACGCTTTATCTTTGAATCCATTACTTTCTTGATATGATCTATATTTTCTAATAGCATCAATTAATTCTTCAGTAGAAGTAGGCACAGAGTCGCAATACTTACAATAGTTTCCAAATTCTCTCAGATAAGAAGTAAAACCTTCATTCAATACATCTCTTTCATATCGTTCTCGAATGTGGAACACATCATCCCAAGTCGCCACTTCTTCAGTATTAGAGCCAAAATCAATCTCCCATTTTGGTAGTCGCTCTCCAGTTTTTCCGAGTTCCCCAACAAAAGGCTGGCTGTTATCGAGAGACACCGTAAGTGTTCCGTGGTTATAAGGATCAAATGACTTACGACGAGTACCGTCATCTTTTCTAAGAATATCCTGAGCCAGCTTATAGCGTGAATTGCATTTGTTTCCCATTGGCACAAGGTTGCGTAAGTTTGCCGCCGCAAAAGCATATTTTTCTTTTGATAGATAATGATCCAATGCTTCACGGCGCGCCCCTGGTGCATCGAAGGGTTCATATCCACAAAATGGGCAGATGTGATCAGAAACCGCATCATAGATTGCCTTGTAGTGCTGATCTCGAATTTCTAAATCTTCCTCTTTCAGAATCTCGAATGCGTAAATAAAGAGATCCCTGACTGGTTTATGAATGATTTGAGGTAAATCTTGAATTGTCTCACAGTCATGTTGGCAAGACAAAAGAAGGGCTATCTTATTTTGATCATTGAATGCTTGTAAAATTCGATCTCGTTCTGAAGCACTAATAGTTTTCAATGGTTCCTGATAGTTTTTCAATTTATCTCCCAAGCTTAGTCTTCTTGGATTAGGATTTTTCGATATCTTTAAACGACGTAACTCACCACGAAATGCTTTAGACAACAAAGTAGGTGTTAGCTGCTCGACTCGTGTAAGCGCATTTTGATAGCGAGCTTCAATGCGATCAGCGTAAGCAAATAATACCTCTATACGGCGAACAATTTCACTCTGTTCTTCTGCCGGAGGAATAACTATCGGTAATGCAGATAGAAGAGATTTATTGATTGAAGCTAGATTTGTCGTCTGTTTGCCAACCGAAAGAAAGTAGGCGGCTCCCCGTAAATTTCCATACCAAGAAAAGAATTTTGGTTCAAAAAGTTCGTTTTTAAGACGGACTCTGAATACGTGATTTTGAAATGTACAGCGTTCAATTTCACCGTCCCATACCCAGCCTCTACCAAGCTTATCAATATCACCACCTTCGTTAAAAAGGATATCCCCTCGACTGAGCAACAATTCTTCAATGCGTCGCTGGGGTACTCGAATATTTTTTATCTCACTTAAATCAAAAAAGCCTCGTTGTACATTAGCAACTCTCAAATAAGGCAACTCTTCATACGCTGGATATTGCTTCTTTGAATCTTTGGTAATTCCACCAACAATTTCTGCAATTTCTCCTAGTCGAGCTACATTCCAACTTACGGGAAACCTAAAATCACCAAAGCAACGTGCATCTGCAAAGCAAAAGTCAGTTAATTCGTCTTCAATTTCTCTATTACAATCTACATTTCTATGTTCAGTCCGCCAGTTCTCGGTCAACTTGCCTGATGTTGCATCAGCGATAACAGCTTGTCTAAAATCTTTAAGAATGCACGATACACGCTCTAGGCGATCGCGACACGCATCTACCCGTACTAGCAATCTATCAAGCTTATCAGCAATCAGTTTCTGTTCTTTAAGTGGAGCAAGTGCCAACGGTAGCTGAGCCGCAACCGAACTTGAAAGTTCTTTGAAAGTTGTACCAGTTGCCATAGCTTCAGCAACAGGTTTAATGTGCTTTAGATAAAAGTAGACAAATCGACTATCAATACCTTCTGGTAATACAAAGCTCTTAAATCCTTGATTAGTGGTTAATTCATTCGCAGCGATTGCAACATAACCAACTGGAGCACGACTGGAGAAGAGTACACTGCCTGCTGGAATTTTTGTAGCTGAGCAAGCAGAAAATCCCTTGTCGGAAAGATTTCTTCCACCACGGCTGATATAGATATCTTTGTAGCCACTTAGGTCAGCAGGTGTGATCCACGGAATGCCACCTTCAGTAGTGAAATTAGTCAAGTCTTTTGATGGAGGAGTCCCTCCACTAACTATTTGGGTAACTTCGCCAATTTTGCAGCGAACCCATCCTTCTGGTATCTCCACACTCACGCATCAACCTCCCAATCTTCAACCTGCAACCCATCCACACGCCCAAACTCTTTTGTATTATGTGTCATTAGCATTAGATTATTTGCCAGAGCTATTGCGACAATTTGTAAGTCGTAAGCTCGAATGGGTATCCCTTTTACATTCAAATTTATGCCTTTTAAATAAATAATGCAGACATTTGTATCAAGAAGATATTTCATTCTAGGGGTTCGCGTTCAGGTTGTTCATTTTGAGGATGTCTAATAAATGGGTCATCTTGAATACATCCGTAAAACCGTGAAACAGAGGCAGCTTCAACTTCTTTGGGCAGCGTTGTTTGATAGACAATGACAACCTCAATATCCGTATCTCTCATGTCAGGTAAATGAACCTTAAAAAGACCATCACTACCGATATAGGATTTTAGTGTGATGCTCTGCATCGTTCTCACTCTGTACCTACAAACTGATTTCTTCTCCCAATTCTTGCACAATGCCCTGTAACTCGGCTATTGCTGCTTCCAGTTCACTGATTGCTTCCTGGGCAAGGATTGCAGGTTCAGGTAACTCGCCGTTCTCCTCTTCCCGTTCATCTTTCAGCCAAGAGATGTCTAAATTGTCGTCACGTTCAGCAATCCAGTCACGGGAAAATCGTCTAAAGCGTCCTTCTTCTCCGGTATCAGTACGCTGTGCCAGACTAGCAGAACCACCCAATGGATCATCGCCAAAGAAGGCTTCAAACTCAGCAAAATGTTCACGCTTCAGCGATGTACGCCGTCCAAACTGGGGAGTGTTAGTACGCAGGTCATACACCCACACTTCCTTAGTATTGCCTGTTTGCTTCTTCCCACGGGTAAAAAACAACACGTTTGTCTTAACACCCTGAGCATAGAAAATACCAGAGGGTAAACGCAAAATCGTATGAAGATTGCATTTGTCCATTAAAGCAGTCCGGATTTGACGTCCCACGTTGCTTTCAAACAGCACATTGTCAGGAAACACCGCAGCAGCACGACCTCCGGGCTTCAACCCCAGGTAAATGTGTTGCAAAAAGCAAAACTGTTTATTGCTGGTAGGAAACTTAAAATCTGAACGGTTAGGCAAACCTCCACCTTTTTTGCTGCCAAATGGCGGATTGGTGAGAATCAGCGTCGCTGGCGGTAAGGCTTGTCCATCGGGTGAAAGCGTATCACCATAATGTATGCCTGCACCTTGGGGATCAGAATCTAGCCCATGGAGGATCAAATTCATTAATGCCAGACGATGAGTGTCTTGGACATGCTCCATGCCATAAAAGGTATTGCCGTGATATTTGTTGTTTTGTTTGTTAGTCCAACCATCCGGATTACTATGTTCTCGGATATAGCGATTGGCAGCAATTAAGAATCCCCCTGTACCCGCAGCAGGATCTTGAATAATGTCATCCAGGGTAGGACACATCACGCGCACCATACTGTCAATTAGCGGACGGGGCGTAAAATACTGCCCAGCCCCAGCCTTCTTTTCATTCGCGTTTTTCTCTAACAACCCTTCGTAGACATCACCCAGTCCCTCTCGCTTGGCACTATACCAGTCAAGCTTTTGACACTCCCCGCCCTACAAGTGCGGGGATTCTTTGTTCATCGACTCAACTTGCTTTGACAGGATTTCTCCAATCAAAGTAGAGGTCGGGTCTCCCAAAGCGTTCAGATCTGAGATCCAAGTTCCGACGTGACCCGCCG
>NZ_JAVJZI010000269.1:0-5351 GCF_040223135.1 Coleofasciculus sp. G3-WIS-01 | reverse complement strand
AATACCCTCACTTTTATCTTCTATTTAAATTCTCCTGGGGTTAAAACCCGGCACTTGTATCTAAATTTACAAATCGGTTTTTTTGGTGTTTGGGGTTTTGGGTTTTGGGTTTTGGGTTTTGGTTTTGGGGGTTGGGGTATTGGGATTTGGGGATTGGGCGAACCATTCGCGCTCTTGTTTTAGAATAAAACCTATATTTTTGGGCGCGATTGCTTCGCCCCTACGGCCCCTACGAATGCCTCTGTGATCCTCGGTGATTCCTTTAACGCGCAGGGTAACACCTCCCTGGCTGGTAAATTTAATCGCGTTCCCCAGTAGGTTAATTAAGATTTGACGCAGCTTTCCTTCATCGGTTTCCACATAACGAGGTAGAAGATTGTCATAGTCAAATAATAACTGCAATCCCTTATTTTGAGTCGGCAATCTGAACATTTCTTCTAGACTATCAAGTAAATCGTATAGATCAAAACTATAACAATTGAGTTTAACCTGACCTACTTCAATTTTGGACAGTTGCAGCACATTATTAATTAGGCTAAGTAAATGTTCACCGGAGCGACAAATAATGCCAATATGATGGCGTTGTTCTTGGCTTAGGGAAGAATCTCGCCCTAACAACTGAGCAAACCCAATAATCGCATTGAGGGGAGTTCGTAATTCATGACTCATATTGGACAGGAATTGACTTTTGGCACGATTTGCCTTTTCAGCGGTTTCTTTGGCGAGTTGCAGGGTAAATTCCGCCTGTTTGCGATCGCTAATATCTTGGCTGACGGCGATCAGACAGGGTTGATCATCTAGGGTAATCCGTTCGGCTGAGAGTAAGGCGGTGCAAATGTCCCCCGACTTGGTACGAAACTCAAATTCATAGTTGCGAATAATCCCATTTTCTGATACTGCTTGTAACATTTGGTTTCGGTCTTTCAGATTCACCCAGAGATGCAAATCGAGGGCGGTACGACCGATAATTTCTGTGGCAGAATATCCGGTAAACTGACAGAAGCTATCATTAACATCAATATGACAGCCATCACTTAATCGGGTGATTGTCATAGCGCTGGGACTAGAACGGAAAGCACGGGCAAACTTTTCTTCTGATTGATACAATGCCACTTGGGTGCGTTTGCGATCAGTAATATTGCGGGCAACCCAGATGACTGAATTGTTGGGTAATGGGGCGATACTGGCGGTAAACCAAACCGTTTGATCGCCATTGTTTAAACTGTAATCAAAATGAATGGGTTCTTGGGTTTGGATAACTTGGCGAATTTGTTGTAACCAGATTTGGGCATTGTCACCATCGAGAAATTGTTCAATAGTTTGGTGAATCAGGCGTGCCGATCCTTCAATGTCGCGAGTTGGTCGAGTCGGTGCGACTTCGATATCATTTATTTGAGGATCAATAATCAGGATAATATCAGGCATTGCTTCAAATACTGCCCGCATTTTTCCCTCAGAGGTTCGCAATTTTTTCTCTAGCAACTTGCGTTCCTCAATTTCTTGCTGAAGTTGTTGATTTTTTGCTTCTAATTCTTGGGTGCGATCGCGGACTTCGTGTTCTAAGGTTTGGTTATAATCAGTTAAAATTTTCTCGGTGCGTTTGCGGGTGGTAATATCTTGCAGTACGCTAATGCCATACAGCAGCGTTCCCTGTTCATCATAGATGGGCATTGCCCGCACTTCTAGGGGAATTTTATGATTAGAGTGATGCACTTCTAAGTCGTCAACGCTTACGGTTTCCCCCTGGAGCGATCGCGCGATCGGTAAGCGGTCTAGAGGGTACAATTGATTAGTACCCGCTAAGTAGAGTTCATAGGTGTGACAAAGCTGATCGGTGTGGATATTTGGATCTAAATCCTGTGCCAAAATCTGCTTGGCTTTTTTATTCATAAAGTAAAGCTTACCGCTAGCCTCCACCACCAACACGCCAACCGGTACCGCTGACAAAAATTGTGCTAGCCGATGTTCGCTTTCACGCACGGCTTCTTCGGCTTGATCGTGCAACTGCTCAAACACAAAATCACCGTGTTCTGTTGATGTCTCTAGTAAGATTTTTAAGTCGGTATTTTCTTGCTTTAGGCGTACATTTTCTGCTTTAAATCTATGGAGATTGAGCTGAGTCTGGATTCGGGATAAAAGTTCGGCTTGGGTAAAGGGAACAATTAAATAATCATTAGCACCGGATTCTAATATTGAGTTTAATTCATTGATATTATTGTGAGTAATTGAGACAATAATCGGCACATCCTTTAGCTGGGGCGCTTTTTGCAGATTTTGGATTTTTTCATGAATGTTAACCTCTAGATGATTAATGGCTATCAGAATTAAGTTGGGTGGCGAATCAGGAGCAGTATTAATAATAGATAGAGATTGTTCAAAGGTTTTGCCGTGGATTAGACTATAACCATAACTGGATAAATACTTGGTAATCCATTTGCCTTTTTCTGGGGAATCATCGATAATTAATATTTTTCCCAATTTGTCTTGCGGTAAAATATTCATAACAGATATTGATCTTTATTATTTTTATTTTAATATTAAACTAAACTGTCCCCTAGGAATCCGACCTAAGTCAGTGACATTCAATTTAATGTACTGAATTAACCCAAGTATGAGGGATGAAAGCGTTAATTTAACGGGGCGGGTTTAGTCGCATCTGGGTGGGGTAAGAAACGATAATAGTGAAACCCGCCCCTACATTTAGAAACACTCAAGACGCGCCATGGAAGACGTGCCATGGCATCAAGACGTGCCATGGCACGTCTCTACATACACTAGGGAGATATTCCTGGCTCGCTCTTGGAATACTTTTGTAACAACTGATTTACCTCTGGATTATACAGCCGCAAATAATTCCAATAATTCTCAAAAACTGCCTCCACATATCCCTTCGTTTCCGCAAAGGGAATCTGTTCAATGAAAGCATCTGGATCACTAAAATCATACTGCCTGATCCACTTTGCCACATTCCCAGGACCTGCATTATAACTCGCCACAGCTAATAGTGAATGGTTATTATATTCTTGGTGAGTATGATCTAAATACCACGTCCCCAACTTAACATTATCATTGGGATCATTCAGGTCATATTCCTGAAGCTGAATTTTCTGAGCAATCCATTGACCCGTTCCCGGCATGACTTGCATCAAACCCCTGGCTCCCGCCACGGAACCGATTTGGGGTTCAAACCGAGATTCCTGGCGAATTAAACCCGTAACCAATAAGGGATTAAGCTGGCGCTGACCTGACCAATTGACAACGTAATCAAAAAATGGTAATGGGAAAAGCGTATGCCAGTAAGCAGGTTCAGCACGCAGTGCTTGCCATTGTTGACGTTCTTCTGGGGTTTCGCGCCGACTCAAAAACCAAACTTGATTAATCCCATTGATGTTATCACCCACGCCTAAACGCATGACGCCATCGGTGAACTGTTCAGCAACCGTGGGTTTCTGTCGATTTTGAAACTCGGCTTGCCAAAGGGTCCAACTATCCTGATTTTGTCCCAATAGATGTAATTCTTTTAAGGTATCCGAGCCAGCCGGGAGTCGCGATCGCCTTTTCGGTAGCGCAACCGTTGGATTCACATCGCGCACAGTGGTAAAGTCGCCCACATCCCACCCTAAAAATCGGGCAGACCGCCACGCATAATAGGATTCTGGATACTGTGCCAAAACATGCTCAAACGCGGCTTTAGCTTCGTCTTGACGCCCCAATTCCATTGCCCATCTGCCCACCCAAAACGCCGCTTCGGGGGCGATAGGGCTATCGGGACTATCCTTGGTAATCGGTTGCGCCCATTGCCATGCTTCGGCTAAATTCCCGGCTTTGGCTTTCTGAGAAGCCACTTGCCAACGATACTCCGCCGCCGCATTAGAACTGGGATATTGAGTTAACACCGACTGACGCGCTTGGGCGGCAGATTGAGAACTCCCCAAAGCATCCAGGATTGTTGCCTTGCTGAGTAAGGCTTCTGGGGCTTCATCGGGAAACTTAGCCACCACTTGATCCAGGTAGGAAATTGCCTCTTGGGACTGTGATAAACTCGCCAGACGTCGCAATCCTAAGCCTGTTTCCTTGGCATCAGGAAAGTCACTGATCAGCTTTTGATAGGCGGCTTTCGCTTCCGTGCGTTTGCCTTTGAGGTGATACCCGCGCCCCACTCGGTAAGCATGTTCGGGGGTGGGCGGGGCTTTGGTATATGCTTTGGCAGCTTTGGTGTATGATCGGGTTTCCCAATAGCCAAAAGCAATTGCCTGCCAGTCTTCGGGCTGTAATTGAGACGCATACTGATCCACCAAGCGATCGCGGATTCCCCCACTACCAGGAACATCGTGTGCTGATTTCGCCAATAGTAAGAGTAAATCCAGTTGTTTAGGATTCTGTTGCAGTTTTTGGCGGGCAATATCTAGAGTGCGGGGATGGGTAGGAAACTGTGCGATCGCCACTTTCCAATACTCTGGATTCGATTGACCTAAACTATAGAGGGCTTGCGCTGCTACGGGTTCATTCGGATAAGTCTGTAGAATTCCTTGCCAAGCTTCTTGGGCATTGGCTTTATCACCCATTGCTTCGTAGGCTTGGGCGCGTTTAAGGGCAATGTGAGATGCCAACTGAGGATAATTAGAGTCTAATCCCTCTAACCATTGAAGTGCCGCCTCTGGCTGCTTTTGTTCAATTAAATCCGAGGCTAGCAGATAGCGGGCGCGATATTGATCCAGGGATTGGCGCCCCGTGGCGATGTCAGTCAGTTGAGCCGCCCTAGCTTGGGGGGGTAAGGATACCAAGGGCAATACCAGGGATTGAGTATCCTTTTGGGTTAAACTGAGTTGAGTGTTCGAGGACTCACTGCCCCACTTTTCTAGAACACCCGTTTGTTTGAGGACAAACCAGGAGGAACCACAGATGGCAATAAGCAGCAGTCCCGCCCCAACTGTCACAGGAAGTCTGTATTTTTGTACCTTTAGCATGAAACCTATTTCGCCCAACACTGATAAAATCTACTGCTTCCCATTTTGACGAAGGATTGGAAAAATGGGTGGCATTCAGGGGAAGATGGGGGAGTTATCAGTTATCAGTTATCAGTTATCAGGAGCTGGGGGAGCTCGGGGAGCTGGGGGAGCTGGGGGAGCAGAGGGAGCTGGGAGACAAAATTTCTATAGTCCATTACCGCTTCTAAAAACCTAGACAAACCTACCCATAAGTAATTCTGCCTTGGTATAAGTCCACGGTGTAACTTTTGGTCAATGACCGTTAACGCTCACCGCTTGGCTGATACCCGGCATTGTTGCTCGATATCAGCCTTAACCAACGGCTCCCAGTTAGAGACACTATAGTAATCGTGTCTACGATTG
>NZ_JAVJZI010000268.1:0-13655 GCF_040223135.1 Coleofasciculus sp. G3-WIS-01 | reverse complement strand
ATGGATGATGCCATTCGCCAAGGGATAGAGGAGTTATGGCATGATCGCGGTTGATACAAATATTGTTATTCGCTTGTTAACTCAGGATGATGAGTTACAGTTTAACAAAAGCGTGGAGATTTTTAGAAAACATGATGTTTTAATTCCAGATACGGTAATTCTGGAAACCGAATGGGTGTTGCGTTTTGCTTATAAGTTTAAACCAACGGATATCTGCAAAGGGTTGAGAGATTTGTTGGGTTTGCCAAGTGTTTATGTTGGCAATGCTAGCTTGATTGCTCAAGTTATTCAATGGCATGAAAATGGTTTAGACGCAAGCTGATGCGTTTCATTTCGCACAGAGTCAGCATTGTGAAGCGTTTTACACGTTTGACGAGAAGTTTGGCAAAAAAGCTCAAGGGTTAACTTCTTGTCGGGTGAGTAAGCTGTAAAAATTCAAGTTTTGCCCTGGAAACTAGCAAAATATTAATTGATCGCACTTTTTGTCTGGTATACTTTCATCATGGAAAAATGTGTCCGCCTGTAGGGGCGCACCGACGTGCGCCCGCTTACAAAAGTACGCTTAATTATTGATACAATTGACTCAAGAGACGATCGCTAATTGCATCCCATCTCCTCAACCAAATCACGCTCGCGATCGCATCCCTTCAACCCAATCACCACGCGATCGCAGTTTTTCCCTTCAACCTCACCCAAACGCGATAACGAAGCGCAGATCGCATTCTCTCGCCTCCATGATGGGCTGAGTAGGGAAGGGATGCTGGCAATCTGATCACAGTTAGGTTATGTTCTAGGGCAAGCTGCTTTCGTGCTAAACTTTTAATACTCCCTATCCTGTACGAAATTATGGCTTCTGTCGAGAAGGTAATGAAAGAAGCTTTATCATTGCCTAGTGCATTGAGAGCGTGGTTGGCAGAAAAGCTAGTTGAAAGTCTTGAGTATGATATAGATGAGACACTACAAACTCTTTGGGTAACGGAAGCGAAAAAGCGGAGAGATGAAATCCGCAGCAGTTTTGTTCAACCGATTCCTGGAGAAGAAGCGTTAGCTCAAGTGAGACGGCTTCTGGAGTCATGAAATATGTCTTTCATCCAGCCGCTTTAACTGAATATGGTGAAGCGGTTGAGTTTTATGCACAGCGTCGGGTTGAATTAGCAAAGGCTTTTATTAATGCGGTTGAGGATGCCATTTTTCGGATTGTTGAGTCACCGGATCGTTGGGCTGTCGTTGACGAAGATATTCGTCGATGTCTGACGCGCAAATTTCCTTATGGAATTTTATATACTATCGAGGACGATTATATTTTGATTGTAGCGGTGATGCACTGTAGCCGAGAACCAGGATACTGGAAAGTGCGTGTCGCACCGAAACCATCAGATGGATGAAATAGCATCGCACTATCTTCCCTCAACCTAAACCAAACGCGATCGCACTCTCTTCCCTCAACCTAACCCAAACAGCGATCGCGCCTTTTTTAGGGTATTATTTCATCATAGAAAAACGTGTCCGCCCGTAGGGGCGCACCGACGTGCGCCCTCTTACCGACGTGCGCCCTCTTACAAAAGTACGCTTAATTAATTGATACAATTGACTCAAGAGACGATGGCGAATCGCATCCATTCTATTCAACCCAATTCATACGCGATCGCACATCACACCCCAATCCAATGACTACGCGATCGCATCCCTTCTATTCAACCGAATCACGCCCGCGATCGCACATCACACCCAAATCTTATCGCCCCGCGATCGCATCCCTTCTATTCAACCCAATTACCAAGCGAATTCCCTCGTAGCAGTTAAAGGTGAAATATGTCATGGTTCGTGGAGTAGCGATGTAGGTTGGGTAGAGCGAAGCGAAACCCAACTATACCCAGGTTTCCGTTGGTCTTTCGTGATTATTGATAGATATCAGAATGTTGGGTTTCGTGCCTCAACCCAACCTACGAGGCGAGCGATCGCTACGAGATCGGCGATCACACTGCTATATGGTTACTCCTGAGCCCAATCAACCTCAGATTCCTCTCTACTACTCGTCATCCCATAATCCTTGCGCTACACGATAAATAGTTGCTATGGTGTCTACTATTCCTTGATCGTCATCGGTCTTGCAATTTTTAAACTTGTCGATACCCAGCTTCGACGCCTCTGTAATCACATCCTGAATGACTTCTAGCATATTGTATAGTAAACCTTCGGGAAATAGCCGCTTGCTATGTGCTGTCACCTTGTAGTTCCAGTGACTCGGCGGGTTTCCGTGCGGGTCGTAGTGGTATCCCCGGCGTTTTGCGTCGAGTGAACATAACAAGCAGTTTTGTGATTGCGCTCCGCCTACTATCTGGCCTCCCTCCGCCTTCGTCGCTTTTGCCGGCAAATGTTTTGTATCCAGCTTGTCGTATAATTCATTGAGGGCTGCTTCGCAGTGGACTGATCTGCCTTTCTCTTCCATCGTTTGTGTCTCATCACATTCGTATTTACCATTTGCGTCGTATCTTTTGATACCCCCCTTGTTGGACATCACAACATATTGTCCATTATCTAGTTTCTTTATTGCTATGTATGGATCTTCTAATGTCACTTGAGCGCCGTAGTCTCGGACACATTGACGTTCCACCCCGTCTAACGTATTTATCCCTTGTCTTAGTTCTCCTAACTTACCCTTTTCACTCGTTTTTTCACTCGCTTCTGCTGTTAAGTGTTGCCAAATCATTTCTTGGATTTTATTGACGATAGTCAACCCTTTCTTCCCCCATTGCACCGTCGGCTGACTCTCCTTCTCTTTTCTTTCTGACTGTTGAACTCTTTTCTTCTTTGTGGCCTTCTTCTGTGACTCAATCATGTCAGTCCATAATTGCTGGAATTTAGGGTTATCTTTCCCATCATCAAGATCTTTGCTTTGAATCTCGACCGCCGTCGTCGTAGAGTTCGGCCAAATTTTCACTACTTTTGCCTTATTTACCGCCCCCTTCGCCATGAACGTTTCAGTTACTCGAACCAGCCCGTTCTGCCATAAATATATGTCTCCCTTCCTCGCCTGCCGTTCCTTTCCCAAAAGTGTTCTTTGTACTACCTTCCGCTCTGGGTTCAGCACCAAACCCTTAAATTGCTCAGCCTTAGACGACTTGAAATGCTCCTGCTCTTCCTCCTGCAAACCTTTATTTTCTCTCTGCACCCCTCCCCCTTTCTGCTGCACAACATGAGTCAACTCATGCGCCAACAACTCCTGTCCCCCCTTACTCCCCGGCTCATACGCCCCTTCTCGAAAGAAAATATCCTCCCCCGTCGTAAACGCCTTCGCCTGAATCGCCTGATTCAACTCATCCGACTTGGCATCCGTATGCACCCTCACCCCTCTAAAATCCGCCCCAAACTCCCGCTCCATCGGTTCTCTCACCGACTCATCCAACGGTTGTCCACTCCCCCGTTTCCCCTGTATCGACGCCTCCAACTCCGCCGACGCCTCCGAGGTTTCCCCCTCACTATTCACTTTTCGATTAACCCTCACCCCTTCTATCGGGGAATTCCTTACCCCCGTCACCCCAACTCCTGCTTCAAGCTTTCCCCCACTCCCTGCATCAGACTTGAGTCTCACCTCTTCCTCATCCCCCATCTCCTGACGCTGCACCGTCTCCGGTGTCTGGGAATGAATCTTATCCACCACCTGACGCGCTACCCTATCCGCTTCCTGCTCATACACATCATTCGGTTCCCCGATAGTCAGCTTCGCCTGGATGGGTAGACTTATCTCGGTTTCCGCTAACCCCTTCTCTTCTCCTCCCGCTTCTACCTGACTCCCCTCTCTCACGCCTTCCGGGGGGATGGTTAGGGGAGAGGTTCCCTCCTCCTGTTGCTTCTGCACAGGCGTCTGTTCCAAATTGCCAAACATCCGCCGCCGAATCCCCTCCCGCGCTAGTTGACTTGGCATCCCATACCCCAGAGGTTGACTCAACCCCGTCTCCGGCTTCGCCTGTATCTCCCCACTCACCGCTTCCTCTGACACCTGCGTCGGGTTCTGCACCTGTTGGGTTTCCTGTGGCGCCGTTTCCTTCGGCGCTTCCACCATCGGTTCAACATTGCCAAACATTGTACGGCGTATCCGCTCCATCGCCTCCTTACTGGTATGTACTCCCGTCACCTCCCAGGATGGCTTCGTCTCTTTCTTTGTCTGGATATGGGTTTGGGGGAAAAAGGAAGAGGTGGCTTTAGCTGGCGGAGTCCAAGAGGATTTTTTTACTCTGTCGTAAGTCATGGTTAGCCTCGAAATCGGGATGGGAATGCAGTTGGTGTAGGGTTGAGTAGATTTCCTTTAAGGACGATTTTATCCCATTGGCGTCAGGGTAAATCTAAAGGAAATCTAAACTATTATCTCACTGACTGAAGCGGGTTTTCTCCTCAGACTAAAACGGGTTCAAAGACAACCCCGCGTAACGGGTCAGCATATTGGTTACTTTCTCTATTTTTTCATAGATTGACTCCTTTTAATCTACCTTCCTCCCCTGCTCCCCCTGCTCCCTCTGCTCCCCCTGCTCCCCCTGCTCGTAGGGGGGAATGAGGGGGGTTGGGAAGGGAGCTGGGGGGTTAGGTTTTTCCATCTCGCCGCCGTATCCACAAAGGGACAAGAGGAACCATCACATAAAGACTACTGGCTCGGCACACCTAATTTGGTGGATTAGCCTTGTGAAAAGAAAACTTGTATAGGGGCTAAAGCCCCTACTACAAACCTACACCATCCGCCGCCAAAATCCTGTATCCCCCTTTAGCAAAACCCCCAACCAACCATCAACATTCCCCTCAAAAAATCTATCCATTCCCATCCATTTTTCTATAGCCATCTGTCCCCAATTCCCTGATAATAACAACCAGAAACTTTAACCTATTTAATCTCACTAAAAAAAATGTACACCCACCCCATTGCCAACCCCGCCAACGCCCACACCCTCCACACCGCCATCACCCACATCGAAAAACGCCTCAACGCCTACATCACCCGCTTTTCCCAATCCACTCCCGAACCCCTCCCCGATATCGACACCTTCCTCAACACCGCCGCCCAAACCTCTTCCCCACCCCTCGCCCTCACCCACCTGTGCAACACCTTCCACCTCACCCCCTTTGAACGCAACACCCTACTTTTATGCGCCGCTTCTGCCTTAATTCCCTACTTTCCCCAACTCTGCATCGAAGCCCAAGGTAGCCCCCAGTACCCCTATCCCACGTTTAACCTCGCCCTGCACCTGTTTGGCAATCCCGCTGTATCCTTTGGTGGCGATGAGGCGATGAACGCCCTTACCCTTACCGCCCCCCTACAGTATTGGCAACTGGTGAATACGGAATCCTCTGTGCCGCTTCCCCTCAGCCCCCTGCAACTGGATAATAGTATTTTGCTGTATCTATTGGGTCAACCCTATCAAGACACCCAGTTGATGCATTTGATTCAACCCGTAGACACGCCGATTCCGGCGACGCTGCAACCGTCTCATCAACAAATCGCCGATCGCATCGCCCAGTTATGGCAGACTAATCCTAATACTCTAGGGGAATCCACCGTCGCGGCGGGTGTTGAATCCCCGTTATCTGCCCCTCGCCTTCCATCTGTAGAGACGCGCCATGGCGCGTCTCTACAACCACAATTGCCCATCATCCAACTGTGTAATACTACCCCCAGCGCCGCCTCTGCCATTATCACCACCGTCGCCTCCCTGCTCAATCGCCCCCTCAAACGCCTCGAAGCCCATCGCCTCCCCACCTCTCTCCCGGAAGTCTCTCACCTCATCCGCCGTTGGCACCGCGATGCTATCCTTACCCAGAGTATCCTCTTCCTAGATTGCCAGGAATTCAACACCAGCCATATCCCCCTTATGGAGGCACTCTGCCATTTCCTCAAAGACATTACTACCCCCCTAATTATCAGCACCCCCCAACGCCTCCCTTACGCCCAACGCCCTTTATTACCTACGATATCCCCGCCCTCACCCATCTCGAACAACTCCACCTCTGGCACACCCACCTAGGCGAAACCGCCTCCCAACTCAATGGGGAAATCCCCGCCATCGTCGCCCAATTCAACCTCACCCACACCGATATCCAAGCCGCCTGCATCGCCTTCAACTCTGATATCGCCCAACTGGAAAACCAACCCAAAGCCAAAGGGCGTAAAACAACCCCCCCTGACACCCAACCCCAACCTTCACCCCTCACCTCCCACCTCTGGGATATCTGTCGCATCCAATCCCGCCCCCGTTTAGAAGATTTGGCACAACGCTTAGAACCCACCGCCACTTGGGATGATTTTGTTTTACCGGAACCCGAACTTAAACTGCTCAAAGATATGGTGAATCAGGTGCGCCAACGGGTTAAAGTGTATACCGAATGGGGATTTGCCCAGAAAAGTAATCGGGGTTTGGGTATAAGCGCCCTATTTGCCGGACAAAGTGGTACAGGGAAAACTATGGCGGCGGAAGTTTTGGCTAATGCCTTACGCTTAGATTTATATCGAATTGACCTATCTGCAGTAATTAGTAAATATATCGGTGAAACGGAGAAAAATCTACGCCGTATCTTTGACGCCGCTGAAACTGGTGGGGCGATTCTCCTATTTGATGAAGCTGACGCCATCTTTGGCAAACGCACTCAAGTCAAAGACTCCCATGACCGCCATGCTAATGTAGAAGTTAGTTATCTGCTGCAGAGGATGGAAGCCTATCAAGGGTTAGCAATTCTCACGACTAATTTAAAAGAATCTGTTGACCAAGCTTTTTTACGCCGCATCCGCTTTATTGTCAAATTCCCCTATCCTGATGCCGATTCTCGTGCCAAAATTTGGGAGAGAATGTTTCCTAAACAAACCCCAACTCGGAAACTGGATTATGGTAAATTAGGCAAACTCCAAGCCACCGGGGGAAATATCCGTTCCATTGCTATGAATGCTGCCTTTTTTGCCGCTGATGAAGGCAAACCCGTGACGATGCAACATATCCTAGACGCCACCAAACAAGAATGCGCCAAATTAGAACGGGGTATCACTTCAACGGAAATTCAAGGCTGGGTGAAATAATTGGGGGCTGCTGAATAAGTCTTGTGGTGGGGTTAGGGAGCAGGGGGAGCAATGTAGAGACGTTCCATGGAACGTCTCTTAGCTGGGGGAGCAGAGGGAGTTGTGCAGCAAGCCCTACATACATACAACCGTTCCCTATCCTCAAGCTGATTCAGGATTAAGTAACCAAGAGGGATGGATTAACAATTCGGCGGCGGAGCGCTTCTCAACCATCTCGCGGGTAATGGCGCAACGGGTAATATCTTTGCGCGAGGGCACCTCGTACATAACTTCTAACATCACCTCCTCTAAAATTCCCCGCAACGCCCTAGCCCCAGTTTTGCGGCGAAAGGCTTCTTGTGCGATCGCGCGGAGGGCTTCTGGGTGAAACTCCAGGCGCACGTTATCCATTTTCAGGAGTTTTTGGTACTGCTTGACCAAGGCGTTGCGGGGTTGGGTTAAGATTTCCACTAAGGAGTCTTCATTCAGGGATTCCACAGCGGTAATCACCGGTAAGCGCCCAATGATTTCTGGAATCACCCCAAATTTGATTAAATCGTCCGGTTCTAAGTGTTTGGACAATTCCGATGAAGACAGTTGGGGCGAAGGCGTCTGACTCGGTTGAACAAAGCCCATTGAACGTTTCATAATGCGTTGCTCGATGATTTGCTCTAACCCGACAAAAGCCCCCCCACAGATAAATAGAATATTACTCGTATCCAGTTGAATAAACTCTTGATAGGGATGCTTGCGCCCTCCTTGGGGCGGTACATTAACCACAGTTCCTTCTAATATTTTCAGCAAGGCTTGCTGAACGCCCTCACCGGAAACATCCCGCGTCATTGAGGAATTTTCACTCTTGCGCGTAATCTTATCAATTTCATCAATATAAACAATACCTTGCTCAGCAGCTTCTATATCGAAGTCAGCCACCTGTAAAAGTCGCAGCAGGATATTTTCCACATCATCCCCTACATAACCTGCTGCTGTCAGCGTTGTGGCGTCAGCCATAGCAAAGGGAACATTAAGCAGGTTGGCGAGAGTTTGAGCTAAAAGGGTTTTACCGCAACCCGTCGGACCAATTAATAAGATGTTGGACTTTTGCAGGGTGATGTTGTCATCCAATCCACTGGATTCATAATTATTTTGAACCAGGTTAAGGCGTTTGTAATGATTATAAACTGCGACACCAAGAACTTTTTTCGCTTGGTCTTGACCAATGACATACTGGTCTAGCGCTTGTTTAATTTCAATCGGCTTGAGTAAGTGATACCGGGTTTTACGAGGGGAATAGTCGGGTTGTGGATAAGGGTGATCTGCGGTTAAGGATGGGTAGTTGAGGCTTTCTCCATGAGATTGTAGCAGTTCTTCCTCTAAAATTTGGTTGCACAGTTCTACACATTCATCACAAATGAAAACGCTAGGACCGGCAATCAACTTATTAACCTGTTCCGAGAACTTACCACAAAAAGAACATCTTAAATAGGAATCGAATTTGGACATTATCTTGTCTGAGCTGTTGGGGGTCAGTGACAGCAATCTGGCTTGAGGGGAGAGAATGGCTGGAGCAAGCGAATCGCTGCTATAGCTAGGGTAGGGTCATGACAAAAGTTAATCGGTAGGATTTTTCCCATGGAAAGCAATATTCTCTGTTCAATTGATACCTGCCATGACGGGAACCATGCAAACCCCTCTACTTCAATTGTAGTTTCCAGCGATCGCAAAAGGGAAGCAGGGGAGGTGTGGGAGGTGGGGGAATTAACCCAAAATTCTACCTTACCCCGTTCCCTGTTCCCTAACCCAGGACGAATGATGAATGACTTATGACCAATCCGTTCGTGCAATTTATTCTCAATTAACCGATTTTCTTGCAAATAGGTAGCGTCAGTCACTATCATTGTCAATAATCGGGTTTTTTTGAGAGGGTGATTATGCCTCCGTATACAGCCGCTTCACTTAAAGCTGAACTCAATTCCCGGGGTTGGCGGTTAACGCCGCAGCGAGAAACGATTCTCCACGTTTTTCAGAACCTTCCCCGAGGAAACCATCTCAGCGCCGAGGAACTCTTCCATTTGCTGGAGAAGCGGGGAGAGCCAATTAGTTTATCCACAATTTATCGCAGCGTCAAGTTGATGGCTCGCATGGGTATCCTGCGGGAATTGGAGTTAGCCGAAGGACATAAACACTACGAACTGAATCAGCCGTTCCCTAATCATCACCATCATCTGGTGTGCATTCAGTGTAACCAGACCATTGAATTTAAGAATGATTCGATATTAAAACAGGCAATGAAGCAGGTGGAAAAGGAAGGGTTCCAGCTTATTGACTGTCAGCTTACCATACACAGCGTCTGTCCAGAAGCCCTGCGGATGGGATGGCCCTCCGCACTTCCGAGTAATTGGCGCTGCACCCGATCAATAGCAGCAGAAGATCCCCAAGAGGTAGACAGTCCCTGTTAACCTGTCATACTACATGGAGGTTAAGTACCCTCTCTTTGGTACTGGAGTTTAGACAAATTCAATCTTGCCGGAAAACTCTGAGTGTCTTATTCAAGACATCTCTAAGCCCATGCCGTCTTCCAACACAGACCAAAGAAAAAGGCTGCGCTGGGTACATCTCATACTTTAGACTATCAAATAGACAAATAATATCCAGTAGAGATTTAAAGAAGATTACGACGATATGAATATCAGTGAAATTACCCATCCGAACCAGCTACACGGTTTGTCGATTCGTCAACTTGAGGAAATTGCCCGTCAAATTCGGGAACGGCATCTGCAAACTGTAGCCAAAAGCGGTGGTCATTTAGGTCCTGGGTTAGGGGTTGTCGAACTGACCCTGGGATTATATCAGACACTCGACTTGGATCGGGATAAGGTGATTTGGGATGTCGGTCACCAAGCCTATCCCCATAAGATGATTACGGGACGCTATGATCGCTTTTACACCCTACGGCAAAAGGATGGGGTTGCTGGTTACCTCAAGCGCTGTGAGAGTCAGTTTGATCACTTTGGTGCGGGTCATGCGTCTACCAGTATTTCCGCCGCCTTGGGGATGGCGCTGGCGCGAGATATCAAAGGAGAAAACTTCAAGACAGTAGCGGTGATTGGGGATGGTGCCTTGACGGGGGGTATGGCATTAGAAGCGATTAACCATGCTGGACATTTACCTAACACCCGACTGTTGGTGGTACTCAATGATAATGAAATGTCCATTTCTCCCAACGTGGGCGCGATTTCCCGTTCTCTGAACAAAGTGCGCCTGAGTAAGCCGATGCAGTTCTTAGCGGATAATTTAGAGGAACAGTTCAAGAATTTTCCCTTGTTTGGGGAATCCTTGACCCCAGAATTGCAGCGGGTAAAAGAGGGGATGAAGCGGTTAGCTGTACCCAAGGTAGGGGCGGTTTTGGAAGAACTAGGTTTTACCTACATGGGACCTGTGGATGGTCATAACTTAGAAGACTTGATTTCGACGTTCAAAGCAGCACACACCTATTCAGGTCCTGTGTTGGTGCATGTGGTGACAACCAAAGGAAAGGGTTACGCGATCGCAGAACAAGATCAAGTCGGCTATCATGCCCAAAGCCCTTTTGATTTAGCCACCGGCAAAGCCATTCCATCCAGCAAGCCTAAACCTCCTAGCTATGCTAAAGTTTTTGCCCACACCTTGGTCAAATTAGCCGAAAACAATCCCAAAATTATCGGCATTACCGCCGCTATGGCGACGGGGACAGGGTTGACCAAACTTCAGGAAAAACTGCCCAAACAATACATTGATGTCGGAATTGCCGAACAGCACGCCGTTACCCTAGCCGCAGGGCTGGCTTGCGAAGGAATGCGACCCGTGGCTGCAATTTACTCCACCTTCCTGCAACGGGCTTATGACCAGATCATTCACGATGTATGCATCCAAAACCTACCCGTGTTCTTCTGCTTAGATCGCGCCGGTATTGTCGGTGCTGATGGTCCGACACACCAAGGTATGTATGATATTGCCTATCTCCGCTGCATTCCCAATATGGTGATCATGGCACCCAAAGATGAAGCTGAACTGCAACGGATGATCGTAACGGGTGTGAATTACACCGATGGACCCATTGCTATGCGTTATCCACGGGGTAATGGTTATGGAGTTGCCTTAATGGAGGAAGGATGGGAAGCCCTACCCATTGGCAAGGGCGAAATTCTCCGCAATGGCGATGATATACTGCTGATTGGCTATGGTTCCATGGTCTATCCGGCATTGCAAACGGCGGAGATTTTGAGCGAACACGGAATTGAAGCAACCGTGGTTAATCCTCGTTTTGTCAAGCCTTTGGATACGGAGTTGATTTTGCCCCTAGCGCAGCGAATTGGTAAGGTTGTTACCTTAGAAGAAGGGTGCTTAATGGGGGGCTTTGGGTCAGCCGTGGCTGAAGCGTTATCGGACAATAATGTTTTAGTGCCAGTGAAGCGGTTTGGTGTACCTGATAAGTTAGTAGACCATGCTAAACCCGATGAATCGAAAACCGCTTTAGGGTTAACGCCTTCCCAAATGGCGGAACAAGTGCGCGAAGCGTTCTTTAATAAACAACCGTCGGTGGTTAGTTAACTTCCAGCGACAATATTGTAGAGACTTAGCAGGCTAAGTCTCTGCTATTTATAACAACCGCAAATGCCGTGTCTAGTTAATATTCAACCGTTAAGAATCTACCGAGGTTTTTACGGCAGCTAGCAACTCTAAATGCGGAAAACTTCGCTCCTTAGAACGCGCCAGAAGATTGGTTTCAGTCGGCAGTCTCAGCTTCGACGCTAAATTGAGGAACTCAAGCATTTTAATGAAGCTAAATGTGGGGTCTGGAAGATAGACAATCTTTCCCGAACGAATAGTGATACCATGGCGACTGGAGGACTGAAAAGCATGATGGAGATTATGCCAGCCTTCACCCAAAGTTAGAAATGCAACCAACTGATTATTTCGACTGAGATCGTCGGTGATAAACGGTTGTTTACCCACAATATGGCAAAGGGAGTTGACGGTTTGCACGCCATGGAAAAGCAGAGTTGTGCTGAGAAAAAATGCACCGAGATATTCGACACCACCGATGAAATAGGAAATCGCCCCAAGTGCCACTAAAGGGATAAAGTGCAAACGGTCAATTAACCTTAAAATGGCATCATTCTCAACATCCATCGGCAGCTTGTCAGGAAAGAACCGGGGGGATAAGAGCCAACCCCCTTGAGACCAATAGAATCCTCCAATCCCCTGAATCGGTGTATAAGGGGAATGGGGATCGAGATCTTGCTCAACATGTTGATGATGGGCTACATGGTGCGCTTTCCACCAACTAGGACCCATCTGCCCCGCCGCCGCCCCCACAATACATCCCACCCATAGAACTGGAGCAGGAGCCTGATAGCTTTTGTGGGTGAGCAGTCGATGGTAGATGCTCGTCGTTGCCAGCATACGGATTACATATAAAAATATGATCCATACCAGAGCGCCCCAGGATAAGCCAGTCACTAGAACTAGCAACGAGCCGATATGGCTGAAGATAATTAGCGTCGGACCGATGAGATAAGAAACAATTGTGAGTGAGGAATACTGCCTCATTTTTTTTCGACTGTCCTAAAAAGTTTTCTTGCCCATTGCCTCTAGATAGTTAGGGCAAGTCTGGCTTGTCTATTTGGCGTCAACTTGTTGAAGCAACACGATCAAAAGACATTGATGAATGGGGTGAACTAAATCTGTGCAAATCTATGCAGACAAGCTAGAAGTGTCTCATATTGCTGGTTTCATCCGTTGATGGTTGTCGTTAGGGACGTCTCTGGAAGCAAGGCACTTCTCCCACCCACCGGAGCTTAACCGTACCTAGCACCCCGCTAGGTGATACTCCGCTTCAAGTCGTAACGCTTGTGCTCTAAACTTAAGGTTGAGCCAACCCAAGTTTAGAGCAACAGATACAGACTTTCCAATCGAAGCTAAGTATCGAACCGTCCGCATCAGTAAAATTGTGCGGACTTCTGCATATTTCAGAAAGCGAGTAATCTCACGATCACCGCCGCGATGCAGAATGTTCATTGCGGCATTTTTGTCTGCTTGAATTACGTCCCCTGTGTAACAGATAAAACGATCCCCATCCCGTTGACCCAATAACGTCCCGGTACGAGAACACATTTGCGACGTATAAGCTGGATTCACCACAGACACTGTTGATCCAGTCTCCAATGCGATCTTCTCGATTGAAGCTTGTAGTTCACCTTTCATCCATTGGTTTAGCTTACGATTAATCAGCTTCCCTTGCTGTTTCCCAATGATGGGCGAGGTGAGGTCTTCTGCAAAGATGCGAGTCGGTGAGGTGATCAGGAGTCTTAAATCTTTGCGAATGAAATTCTGAATGGTTGCTTTTTCTTTTCTTAGTTTACGCGATTTGACTTTGTGACCCAGATTATTTTTGAGGATTGCTGCCGATTTTTCCGGGTTGTTTTTTCCATGAGAGCGCAGTCTGTAACGGTTGCGATTTGTGCGGGTGATGCGCTTCGTTTTCTCGGTCATAAGATGTCCTACTCCATCGGCAATGCTGTCCCCATTTGAGGTGTAGAAGGCTTCGGTATATCCCTTGTCAATACCGATTTCTTGATCG
>NZ_JAVJZI010000165.1:0-14160 GCF_040223135.1 Coleofasciculus sp. G3-WIS-01 | reverse complement strand
ACTTGTATTTACATTACCACAATAGTAGAACGTTATCCGAATTATTTGACTGGCGAATTTATTCGCTACCTAGACGGTTCGCTCGGTTTCATCTCCCAGCTAAAGAGCGTGGGAGCCTTCACCCATCGCTTGAACGGTAAGTTTATTCTGATTCAATCCCCTCACCCAAAACATAACGGGTAAAGCGACGTACTTGGATATTTTCCCCCAACAGGGAAATGGTTTCTTTGACCAACTCTTCGACGGACTTGCTTTGATCCCGGATGTAGGGTTGATCAATTAACGATAATTCTTTCAACCGTTTCTCAATCCGACCCTGAACAATCTTCTCTTTAATATTATCCGGTTTCTTTGCCAGGTCATCGCGCCCCATTTCAATTTCTTTTTCCCTTTGGGCAACAGCGGCTGGGATATCATCCACCGACACATACTCGACATTCGGACAAGCCGCAACTTGCATCGCAATATCCTTAACCAAGGCTTGGAATTCCTCGCGACGGGCAACAAAATCCGTCTCGCAGTTAACTTCCACTAAAACACCAACTCGTCCCCCCGTGTGGATATAGCTACCGATAATTCCTTCAGCCGCCACCCGACCGGATTTTTTCTCGGCTGAAGCAATCCCTTTCTGACGTAGCCATTCGATGGCTTTGGTCATATCGCCGTCATTTTCTTTGAGCGCTTTTTTGCAGTCCATCATGCCTGCGCCAGTTTTTTCCCGTAACTCTTTGACGAGTTTTGCTGATATTTCCGCCATCTTGCCTTTATTCCTCCTTTGTTGTTTGTCGGTGCCGGTGAACAACGGACAGATAACCCCAGTGTATCGGGTAGACCTGCAAATGCCTCATTGCTTATTCTTCGCTGTGCAACATTTAACCTGACTAAAGCGCTTAAACAGCAGCATTTAGAGTAAGTACAGCATCACCAGTAATGGTGAAGGCAGTTGCCTGCAAAGCTCTCAACATAATCTTTCGAGAGTCGGTCTGGGTGGGCAACCACAAGGCGTTGGACATCGCCTGTGAGAATTGAGTCCAAAATGGCAAGGAATTTTCGCCGCCTAAAATTAAGCCCGGAGCCAATGTCTGATAAAAGTTCCGCCTCTGGAAATCTCGAACGAAGGAATTCAATTTGTCGCTCAAGATCGTCACGTTGGGAATGAGTCGAGACTCTCGCATCGCAAACAGTGACAACTGTTTTGGTTGCTCTGTGTGCTCTTTCGACCTCTTTGAGATCGTAGCGCCTTTGTCCACCAGGGGTTCTGATGGCTCTGAGTTTTCCTTCTGACTCCCATCGTCTGAGACTGGAAACATGGACTCCGAGGATTTTGGCGGCTTGTTTTGGTGTGACATAACTCATCTAAAACCGCTTAAATCTGCTCATTCTCGTATAGTAGATTTAAGCAAGGATAAGCGTTTTAACGAGCTATTTCGTTACCTAGTGTTACGTCCTCGTCCTCCTCGGCGCTGTCCTCAACTTCCTCGGCGCTGTCCTCAACTTCCTCCATGTCTGACTCAAAGGAGTCCACATCGTCGCTGTAATCGTCTTCCATCTCGTCTAGGGCTTGGGCAAACTCTCTCTCCTCGTCGTCTGTCTCCAGTTGACCGTGACGCCCTTCATAGATGGCATCGGCTAACTTGCCAATAATTAGTTTAATCGAGCGAATCGCATCGTCATTGGCGGGAATCGGAATATCGACCACATCCGGGTCACAATTCGTATCAAGCATCGACACCACGGGAATGCCGAGTTTTTCACATTCTTTGATGGCATTGTATTCCCGGCGCTGGTCAATGATGACGACAATGTCGGGGATTCGCCGCATCATTTTGATGCCACCCAGATATTTTTGTAGCTTGCCCAGTTCACGGCGCAGTACGGCTGCTTCTTTTTTCGGCAAGAGGTCAAGAGCGCCACTTTCTTCGCGGCGTTCGAGTTCTTTGAGTCGTTCAACCCGCCCTTTAATCGTTTCCCAGTTGGTCAACATTCCACCCAACCAGCGTTGGTTGACGTAGTACGCGCCACAACGACTGGCTTCTTGGGCAATAATTCCCGCCGCTTGCCGCTTGGTACCGACAAAAAGACAGCGTTTACCTTGTTCTACAGCGGTTCGCATATAGCTGTAGGCTTCTTCCATCAACTGGGCAGTTTGCACCAAGTCAATGATATGAACTCCATTCCGGGCAGTATAAATGTACTGATCCATCTTCGGGTTCCAACGGCGGGTCTGATGACCAAAGTGAACCCCTGCCTCCATCATTTGAGCCAAAGAGACGACTGGCATAATTAATTTAAACTCCTTAATTCGGGTTTATCCTCCATTCAGGCGGATTTCCTGTGAGGGAAACACCCGAAACCCTGAATGTGCGATTTGTGACAACCTTCATAAGGTAACATAATTTTTGCTCATGACATTGGATTGGCAAGGCGCCCGTCAAGACACACCGGGCTGTGAGACTGTTTTACATTTCAATAATGCGGGTGCAGCATTAATGCCAAAGTCGGTTTTAGCGGCTGTGGTTGGGCATTTACAGTTAGAAGCCCAAATCGGTGGATATGAAGCGGCGGCACAGCAATTTGAGGCAGTGGAACGGGTTTATGATGCGGTGGCGACTTTGTTAGGATGTCAGCGCCAGGAGGTTGCCATGATTGAGAATGCTACAAGAGCCTGGGATATGGGGTTTTATAGCGTTCCTCTTGGAAAGGGCGATCGCATTCTTACGGGTGTATCGGAATATGGTAGTAATTTCATTGCTTTTCTGCAAGTTGCCCGGAAGACAGGGGCAATGATTGAGGTGATTCCGAATGATGAATTTGGACAAATTTCCATTGCTGGATTACGCCAAGCGATTGATGAGCGGGTGAAGTTAATTGCGATTACCCATGTTCCCACCAATGGCGGGTTAGTTAACCCAGCCGTGGAAGTGGGGAAACTGGCAAAAGAGGCGGGTATTTTATATTTACTCGACGCCTGTCAATCGGTGGGGCAAATGCCCATTCATGTGCATGAAATTGGCTGCGATATGCTCTCAGCTACGGGACGTAAATACTTACGCGGACCCAGAGGAACTGGATTTTTGTATGTCAGAGAAGGGGTTATTTGGCAATTAGAACCGCCTTTTTTGGATATGCAAGCGGCTGAATGGGTGAGTCGGGATACATTTAAAATTCGTTCAGATGCCCGTCGGTTTGAAAATTGGGAAACGAACTATGCTGGAAAAATTGGTTTAGGGGTGGCTGTTGATTATGCCTTAAGTTGGGGATTGGCAGCGATTGAACGCCGGATTTGTGTTTTAGCTGAAAGATTGCGTGATCAACTCAAGGATATTAATGGGGTTAAGGTTCAGGATTTAGGTCAGCAAAAATGTGGGATTGTTAGCTTTACGGTGGAGGGGAAAGAACCAAGTGAAATTAAGCGATTACTGAGTCAAGAAAAGATTAATATATCGGTTTCTTCCGCCCAAGGTACGCGATTAGATATGGATGCACGGGGGTTTACGTCTGTGTTAAGGGCTTCGGTTCATTATTACAACACTGAAGCCGAAGTTGAGCGATTTTGTAGGACATTGGCGTCTTTGGTTTGACAGGGAACAGGGAACGGGGATAAGGCGGATGGCAGCAAAATTGTCGGGTATAGTTTAAGAATATTGCCCCGACAGGGTTTCTATGGGTGTTGGTTTGTGGGATCTCGGATACCCTTGGCGTCTTTTGAAGATTCAATCGGTGAGATCGTGCTTTCTTTCTCTCCTAATTTATCCAGCGCTACACCCCAGTTGTACCAGGCTAATTGGTAATTGGGTTTAATTTGAATCGCTTTCTCATAAGATGCGATCGCACTTTCATAGTCTCCCAGATTCCCCAGGGCTAAACCCCGATTATTCCAGGCTTCGGGGTAGTCGGGTTTAATTTGAATCGCTTTCTCAAAAGACGCGATCGCACCGAGAAAATCCTGGGCTTTCAGTTGCTGTTTCCCTTGATTTAACAAAGCTGCGGCGGCATCGCCCTCGGCATTTTCCCATTTATCCTCGTCCCCCTTATCTTCTTGTTCTTCCTCCCCTTTCCCTGATGGTTTCGCCAACAAATCCTGACCAATCTCTGCGGCAATTTCCCCCAATTCTCCACATCCTACCCCACTCATCTGCAATAACTGCCCAGCAAACTGATGATCCGCTTCTGGCAATTGCCGCAACTGCTGCCCATACTCAAAAAGCCACACCTTAAAATAGCGATCGCTGCTTTGATATCCCAAATGTTGTAATATCTGTTCCCGGTTCCATCCCTGATTCACCCCAGTTAGCAGTTGCCGAAATAGCTGCTGATACTCTGCATCACTGAGGCGTTTTTGAAGCCGCCTGTGTCGTTTTGGTTTGAGGAAGGGCGGTAAGATTGGCTGAATTAGCCGCACTAGCCATTGCCAAAACCGCTTAATCATCTGCTTGTCGGGAAAGGGTTTATTGTTTTAGTTATATCTTTGATTTATCGTCCTTGGGTGAATAATGTCTGATGCGATCGGGGGAAACTGTTCAGAGGGGGGATTTTTTGGGAAACGCAGAGGTTCGCAGAGGTGGACGCAGAGGTTCGCAGAGGGGGAGGAGTGTGATTGGAGTTCATGATGTAGAGACGTGCTTTTGAAGCATCTCAGAGGCGATTCACACTTAATTTCTTCCCCCAATACCGACTAGCTGAAAGGGAGTGAGGTTCTGTTAAACTTTTGTAAAGATTTTCCCCACCTTGCATAAAATCGCCCCTGAATTGGTGAGACCTCTATGAACAGAGTTAAATCGGTGTATCAACTCAATTTCAGGTAACTGATGTACGAACCCTATCTATGAATGCCATAGACCAACAGTTAAAGCAACTGGCACAGGACGCACAGCAGCATCCTCCCCGAAGTAAACAACGACAGCAAGCTTTAGCCAAGCTATTGGGTGCTATTCAGCAGTCCGGTAAACTGACTCGTCCCTATCCCGGACAATTCCACGGATTTTATGAGGATATTTATGATGAAGCCAAGCAACGCCTATTTTGTTATATTTGCGAAAGGATTGATGATTATAACCCTAGTTTTGAAGTTTTACAATGGATAAACTTTATGCTAAAGCATCGATTTTTTATGGAAGCCAGTCGTTCTATGATGCCAACCCTGCATAAAGGAGTCGATGCTAAACAAGTCAAACGTTTAACCCTGGATGACTTAGAGAAAAACAATCCAGCCGAAGTTGCTCCGCAGTTGACGCCCTCTCTGTTACAAGAAATCATTCACTATCTAGAAACTGACCCCGAAGGACTGTTTAATCAAACCTATACGTCCAATCAGCCAGCCGCTAATTTTCAATTTTTAGCCCTTAAACTTTTATCCGGGTACTCTTGGAAGGAAATTTCCGAAGAATTAGGAATTAAGATTTCTACCTTAAGCAGTTTCTACCAGCGCTGCTTAGCTAAATTTAGTCCCAAGTTAAGAGAATATTTATCATCATAATCTCCCCTGAGGCAAAGAACACAATGTTAAACACCACGAATGAACCCCTCATGCTGACTGTCCCCCTGACATTAGAAGCCCATCAAATCGCTCAACAGTTTCACCAACAGCATTGCCCCCAAAAGGCAAAACAAGTTTACCTGAATACATTAGCTGTCTATGCTGTCAAGACTTCTCTAAAATGCCTGGGAATTCCGACAAACTGGCAGGCGAGTGATAGTTGGAATCCAATCATGCAAACCTTGGAAAATACAGCCGACTTATTGATTAAAGATATTGGCAAATTAGAATGTCGTCCCGTCTTACCCAACGCCGCTAGCTGTCATATCCCCGCAGAAGTTTGGTCTGACCGGATTGGTTATGTAGCCGTTGAATTGAATCAAGCCTTAACTGAAGCCAAATTACTGGGATTTTTGCCCAGCGTTAACACCGAAGAAATTCTCCTAACTCAACTTAAATCACTGGAACATTTATTAGACCATCTCAATCCATCCAGACAACCCATACAAATCAGTCAATGGCTACAAAACATTTTTGATGTCGGTTGGCAGACTGTGGACACATTATTCGATTCCTCGCCAACAGGACTCGCCTTTAATTTTAGAAATTATACGCAAATAGCCACCCATTTATCAGAACCATCCGATCTTAAAATTATACGGGGTAAGCGGCTGACGTTAGGACGCCGATATGATGATGAACAAGTCATATTAGTCATGGATTTGACACCAACCCGATCATCAGAACTCGATATTTCGGTTGAAATTTATCCGACCAATGGTCAATCCTATCTACCTAAAAATCTGCGACTGATGATTCTTGATGATACAGGAGAAACAGTGATGCAAGCTGAAGCCAGAAGCACTAAGCAAATTCAATTACAGTTTAGTGGAGAAGCCGGAGAATGCTTTAAAGTCAGGGTGGCGTTAGCTGATATTAGCATGACGGAAACCTTTATTATTTGAATAGACCATTCGCTTCGTTATCAATGGACAATTAATAATTGATAATTGACAATTGATTAATTGGGTCTAAGACCTCTTCGTTTACGAAGAAATTAAAAAAGATTTTTCTTAATTTCAATCCTATTCTTTTAAGGAGAGGTCATTATCCATTGTTCATTATTCATTGTAAATTTGTGAATTGGGTATGGTTGTATGTAGGGGCGGGTTTGACTACTATCATTTCTTACCTAACCACGATGTAACTAAACCCGCCCCAGTGTTAAGTGTTCCAAAATAGCTATATTCATCGTTAGTCCCTGTTCCCTATTCCCTGAAAAATGACAAATGACACCACCAACAAAAAATTAGTAATTTTGAAACTCGATGGGGATTTTCAAAGTCACGGATTTCGAGTAACATTAGCGATTGGTTGGGATGGCGCCCCCCCAGACATTGAATTACAAGGAATATTAAACGCAGCGCCTGAATTTGCCGATCGCATACAATCTCATTGGCAGCATAAGTATCGTAGCATTAGCGCCCCCTATCGGATTAAACCCAAAAAAATTATCTATGATGGTTCAGTAAGCCAGCGCCTGAGGGACTGTCAAGACTCGGCGAATGAACTGCGCGATCGCTTGCGAACCTGGTTAGATGGGGAAGGGTTTCGCCCCCTGGATCGACGGTTAAGGGAAGCCCTCAGTCCTCAGGATACGATTCGCTTCCTCGTATCCACCAGTGACCCCCACTTACAAAAACTTCCTTGGCATTTGTGGGACTTTTTTGACCATTATCCGAAAGCGGAACTGGCGTTAACTGATCCTCAGTTTGAACGTCCTCCCCAATTTACCTCAAATCGCCGCACGCCTAAAGTAAAAATTTTAGCCATTCTTGGTCATAGCCAGGGAATTGATATTGAAAGCGATCGCAAATTACTCGAAACTTTACCCCATACAGATATTACATTTTTAGTCGAAAAAAGCCGCCGGGAAATTAATGATCAACTCTGGGAAAACCATTGGGACATCATTTTTTTTGCCGGACATAGTGAAACCGAAGGCGAAACCGGGCGGATTTATATTAATCAAACCGATAGTTTAACGATTAATGAACTCTGGTATGCGCTAAGAAAAGCCGTAGAACGAGGATTAAAACTGGCTATTTTCAACTCATGCGATGGCTTAGGTTTAGCCCGACAACTGGATGATATCCAGATTCCACAAATGATTGTCATGCGGGAATTAGTTCCCGATCGCGTAGCACAAGAGTTCCTCAAGTATTTTCTCACTACCTTTGCCCAAGGTCAACCTTTCTATTTAGCTGTAAGAGACGCCAGAGAACGACTACAGGGATTAGAAAGTCAATTCCCTTGTGCCAGTTGGTTACCCGTAATTGTCCAAAATCCTACCCAAGTTCCGCCAAATTGGAACGACTGGATTAGCCCCACTAAAGCCAAACCTGTTAAGCAGAGACGGCGAGGTTGGCAATTGGTACTAGGTGCGAGTGTCATGGTTACCAGTTTAATCCTGGGAGTGCGATCGCTAGGGTGGTTACAATCGACAGAACAACAAGCCTTTGATCAACTACTGAACATGCGCCCCACGCCATCCCTTGATCCTCGGTTATTGATAGTTGAGGTAACCGCCAAGGATATCAACAATTTAGGCGGTGAATATCCGCTACACGATCGCACCCTGCTAAAACTATTGCAAAAACTCCAAACCTATCAACCCCGCGCCATTGGCTTAGATATCTTTCGCGATCGCCCAGAGGGAGAAGGGCGGGATGAATTGGTACAATATCTACAAAAGAGCGATCGCGTGATTCCCATCTGTGTCATCCCGTCTCCCCAAATCCCCGAAGGCGTTGCTTCTCCCCCTGGAATTCCCAAAGAACACTTAGGGTTTGCTGATATTGTGGTTGATCCAGATGGAATTGTTCGGCGTCATCTCATCGCCATGAAACCGCCAGCGGTATCCTCTTGTTCCACCTTCTATTCCCTGAGTTTTCAATTAGCCCGACAATATCTGCAAGCTGAGGGAATCTCACCTGAATTTATCTCAGAAGATCGCTGGCAATTAGGTTCAGTTACCTTAACCAATTTAAATGCCAACCCAGGATTTTACCAGCGCAGTGTCGGATTAGAAGGATTTCAACTATTACTCAATTACCGTTCTCCAGAATTTGCCAAAACGATGGTAGAACGAGTGACTCTGAGTGATATTTTTGCCAATCGCGTAAATCCTGATTTTTTGCAGGATAAAATTATTTTAATTGGCATGACCGATCCCACGATTAAAGATGAATTCCAAAGTCCTGGCAATCATAAAATTCGGGGGCTATTCCTGCATAGTCAGATGGTTAGTCAGATTATCAGTGCGGTTACTGGAGAACGCCCCTTGCTAGCGTTTTTGCCCCTCTGGGGAGAAATCCTCTGGGTGTGGATTGGGTCGATTCTTGGCGGTGCGATCGCGTGGTACTATCGAGAGTCACGGTTACGTTTGGGATTAGGAGTAGGAATCTCTATAATAACCATTAATGGTATAGGCTGGTTTATTTTAATTCAAACTGGGAGTATAGTACCCATAGTTCTGGCAACGCTAGCTGTATTTGCTGCAAGTGGGAGTCTTGTGGCTTACCAGACATTTAAGCATCCGCGATCCGATTAAATTCCTTAAACATGACTGTACTAAAACTTGCTTTAATCCTTGCTATAACAGTTCTTGAATTGACAAATCATCGATCCCTTGTCCAAGCCTATCCCATTCAAAAATTAGCAGATATTAAACAAGATCCGCCCGTTCGGGATAGACCGAATGATGATCGCAAACCTGCCGGAACTCGTGGACCCTGTGAAAAGACCAAACAACCGTTTACACCGTTATTACCCATTGCCAACTCTGGCGTCAAGTTTTCTGGCTTTACCTTAAAAGAATATCCCACATTTTGGTTTTATATTCCCTATCAGAGTAGCACTATTAATCGAGGCGCATTTTTTCTAGAAAATTTGCAGGAAGAAACTCGAACCTATCAGGTCAATTTCCAGCTTCCTGAAACACCGGGTTTTGTCCAGATTAGCCTACCAACCACAGCCAAACCCCTAGAACTGAATAAACAGTATCGTTGGCAGTTCACCCTTTATTGTGAAACAGGTGATTCGATAGATTCCTCTCAAGTCGTTTGGCATCAAGGCTTGATTGAAAGGCTTGATCCCCAACCTTTAGAAACTCAAATGGCAACAGCTTTGGTGATCGATCGGATGGAATTTTATCGGGATAATCGTCTTTGGTACGATATCTCAGCAGATTTAACCCAAATCTATACTTTTCCTCTCGCTTGGCGTTATTTGTTACAAGCCATAGATTTAGAGGAACTCCAACAAGAAGCGATCGCGGGTTCAGTTGAGCCCATTAAAGATTCCGATTAATAGGGTGTGTCGGTTGTGTCGGTTGTGTCGGGTGTGTCGGGTGTGTCGGGTGTGTCGGTTTTGTCGGGTGTGTCGGTTTTGTCGGGGGTGTCGGTTGTGTCGGTTTTGTCGGTTGTGTAGGGTGTGTAGGGGCGAAGCATTGGCGCAGTTCAATGAACGGCGGGTTACATAAATTTCAGACGCCAATGCTTCGCCCACCCTCATGTAGGATGTTCAATTGTAGTATCACCGAACAATACAAACACCCCCAACTTGTACGGTACAAGATTCTGGTTTTTTAACAGGTTCTAAACTCTGAGTCCTGGCATTATAAGTATATTCACCCGCCGGAAAAACCCGGTTAGGATCAGCACAATAGCGATAGGTTTGTCCACCTTCTGGATAGGAGACAACCACTAAGGAACTGGTAGCTGGGGGACAGGTACTGAGTACATTTAATCCATAATCATCTTCCAATTTTTCTTGGCGGGGATCTGTCGTTTGATTGGCGGCGGTTTGAGTTCCAGGGCGTCCCGGTTTTAAGGTTTCTGTACTCGCGTCGTAGGTATACTGTCCAGCTTGGAGGAAACGGTTGGGATTGGCGCAATAGGTATAGGTTTGATTCGATTCCGGAAAAGACACAACAACCAAAGAACCCGTCGCCGCCGGACAGTTTTCTAACACTCTCAATCCATAGTCATTTTGTAGCAATTGTTTTCGTTTATCCGTAGTTTGATTAGAGGAGGAGGGTTGATTCGAGGGATTATTGGCGATAGTTCCGGGTGTAATTCCGGAAAGGGAAACCGTATATCTGCCTCTGGTATTATTTCGACCTAAAACGAGGAGTTTGTATTCGCCACTAATGGGTACTTGGTATACTAAAAGATTGGTTTTGTCGTTGTAGGCGACTTGGTTGCCAGTTTGAGAGGAACTCAGGACTAAAATTGGCGAGAGTGTACTACCTTCTTCTGGCTTAACATTGATGCGAACGGTATCCCCTTGTTGTGCATTAAACAGGTATTCTTCACCAGCAGCGGTTTCCATCGGGGCGTTGGGTAGCAAGTCGTTGCGATAGCGGAAGCTGGGAGCATTGGTTTGGATAAACCCACTAACGTTATCATTATTGTTTAGCTTCGTAGCGGCGGCGGCGGTATCGATAAAGATGGATAAGATTACCCCACTGATAGCGAATGGGGTAGCGATTCGATTAATTACTGTTTGGTTAAACATGCAGGCTAAAAATGACCAACGTCAGTTAGGGACAGACTCTATCGAGATAGAGTTCCCCAGATGATCATAACTCAGAATTTGCTGCCAACAAAAAATATTCATTGCTGCCGATGTATGCCCATTATTCATCAGCAACGACTTAGATCAACTGCCTTCACCACCTTCACCACCTTCGTTCTCTTCTGCGTTTTCATCCTCTTCATCTTCTTCTTGATCTTCTTCACCCTCTTCGCCACCTTCCTCGGCGTTAAGATCATCATCCTCTTGCATTTGCTCCGTTTGCGGGGCACCTTCCTCAGTTTCACCATCTTCTGTACCTAGGTTGCTTGCATCACACGCACCAAGGGTAGCGGCTACAGTTAACGCCAAAAATAATTGGATGGTCTTTGATTGCATTTTGATACTCCTCAATTGATACTCTAGAACCTTAAGGGTAAGTTAGACCGCTTTTAACTATAATATTATTTGGACAAATTAGCAAATAGTCGTCCCTGCACATATTCTTTTACTATGATTTTTGCCATTAATGAGGTTCTAAGTAAAGAGGAACTAAAAATGATAATTGAGACTTTGGATCAAGCGGATTTTGTGGATGGTAAAACTACGGCAGGATGGCACGCAATTTTTGTTAAAAATAATATGCAGCTTAACAGTAATGCCACCTATGTTAAAAAATTACGCGAACTTATTAAGACTGTCCTAAAACGCAATGCTTTATTTCAAAGTGCAATCCAGCCTAAAATTATTCACTCGATGCTATTTAGCCGCTATGAAAAAGGGATGTCCTACGGCAGGCACGTTGATAATGCATTCATGGGTAATCAGGAGTTTTGGCGCTCTGATGTTTCTTTTACCCTATTTCTCAGTTCGCCATCCACTTATAAAGGTGGCGAGTTAGTGATTGAATGCACCGATGATGAACGTACCTACAAACTTGAAGCCGGGTCGATGATTGTTTACCCATCTTCAACGTTACATCGGGTAGAGCCTGTGACTCAAGGGGTGAGGTTAGCAGTCGTAGGCTGGGTTCAGAGTTTGGTTCGTGATCCGAATGAACGAGAAATTTTGTTTGATTTGGATACAGCTCGCCGAGCAATTTTTGCTAAAGAAGGGAAGAGTATAGAGTTTGATTTGCTCTCGAAAAGTTATGCAAATCTGTTGCGTAAGTGGGCAAATTAAATGAATCCTGATTATGTTAATGCCGTTTATTTTAATTCAAATCTCATGATCGAATGAGGCGCACCGATGTGCGCCCCGACAGGGATTTAATATCCTGCCAAACTATTGGAAATGGGAATTATTTGGCAATTTTTGGTCCCATACCAATCTTACCTGCATAGATGGCGCGATCGCCGAGTTCATCTTCAATCCGCAGGAGGCGGTTATATTTGGCAACTCGTTCACTGCGACAGAGGGAACCGGTTTTAATTTGACCCGCACGAGTGGCGACAGCTAAATCCGCGATCGTGGTATCTTCGGTTTCGCCAGAACGGTGAGAGATAACGGAACGGAAGCCATTGCGGGTGGCGAGTTCGATGGCTTCTAAGGTTTCGGTTAAGGAGCCGATTTGATTTAGCTTAATTAAGATAGAATTCCCAGCGGCTAAATCAATCCCTTTTTGCAAGCGAGTGGGGTTGGTGACAAATAAATCATCCCCGACTAATTGGATGCGGGAACCAAGTTTTTCGGTCAGCTTTTGCCAATTATCCCAATCGTCTTCATGTAAGCCATCTTCAATGGAAACAATCGGATATTGACTGACTAATTGATCCAGATAATCAATAAGTTCACTCGGGGCGTGAGATGACCCTTCATAGAGATATTGCCCATCTTTGTAAAATTCACTGGCGGCGACATCCATGGCTAACGCCACCTGTTCCCCTGGTTTATAACCCGCTTTTTCAATCGCTGCAATCAGAAATTCCAAAGCGGCTTTATTGGACTCTAAGTTAGGCGCATAGCCCCCTTCATCACCCACACCGGATAACAGCTTTTTCTCTTTCAACACTTGAGAGAGGGCGGCGAATACTTCAGCCCCCCAACGCAGCGCCTCTTGAAATGAATCGGCACCTACAGGGACAATCATAAACTCTTGAAAGTCCACATTATTATCCGCATGGGCACCACCGTTAATCACGTTCATTAACGGTACAGGGAGAAGATTGGCAAGGGGTCCACCTAAATAGCGATAGAGGGGAAGTTGCAATTCATCCGCTGCGGCTTTAGCATTAGCCAGAGAAACTGCCAGGATAGCATTAGCACCCAGTTCATTTTTGTTTTGGGTACCATCCCGATAAATCATCGTCTGGTCAATGGTTGCTTGGTCTAGAGCGTCCATGTCCAAGAGTTCGGGGGTGATTTTCTCTTTGATGTTACGGACCGCCTTGAGGACGCCTTTACCGTTGTAGCGATGAGAATCACCATCTCGCAGTTCGTGGGCTTCAAAGGAGCCGGTAGAGGCACCACTGGGAACTTGCGCCAGTCCGATGGCACCACTGGCGAGGCGAACTTCGGCTTCCACGGTGGGACGTCCTCGGGAGTCGAGAATTTCTCTGGCGTCAATGGCTTCAATCGGAGCTTCGGGTTTATCTAACATGCCTTTTCCTCTAAATTACAATGACTTCAGGGTTCAGGATACGCCTGAAGTCGTGGACAAACAAGTGGGCTTAAGGATGTTTTCGATCCCCAGGGCTCATATCCGGACTTATGATCGGGTATGCGATCGCTCAAATCAGTGAATGGAGTCCTAGTAGTGCCTGCGCCCGTTCCTGGTAAACTGATGCGGATGCTCATCCGTTACGTTCCCAGGCAATAGCAATGGGAAGCATGTCAACGCAAGTAGGTTGGGTTGAGGTACGAAACCCAACGAGAGCAGGTTAGCTTGAAGGTTATGTGCTTTCCCTGACATGCTCCCTAGCAATGTCAAAAATAAGGCACGGCAATGCCGTGCCCCTACGTGAACATTGAACAAAAGTTGAGCGCAGTCCCCATCTAAAATCGCAAGATTTAGGTGGGGGAAAGCGAAACACTAACAATTTTGGTAGAATTCCGACAGGTACGGCGGCATTTATTTGTTCGGCACGACCTACAGAACCTAGAAAACT
>NZ_JAVJZI010000267.1:0-6735 GCF_040223135.1 Coleofasciculus sp. G3-WIS-01 | reverse complement strand
GTAGACCTAGGTGAGCTATTCTCATTGTACTACAAAAGTTTGGCGGTCAGGACAATTTGGAAATCTCCGTACCTCCGATTTCCCGCTGTCCATCCTCACCTTGCTATCGCTGAAGGTGAGGACTTCCGCGACTACGTTAAGCTGGCTTCTCGGCTACCACCTTCTCCGCCAATCGGTGTCATGATAATTAACTCTCCCTGGGGCGAACGTTCTAATGGTACATCAGGGTTAGCTACACACAGTTGATAAAACTGCGATCGCGTCAATGTCGTGGTAATTGGCTTTAAGTTTAATACGGTAGTCATAACATAAGGAATAGCAGAACGTTTGGTCTCAACAGCCATATCTCCCTCAATTATAAATGCTCAACATACCGCTTCAACTCCCGCGCCATGCGTTGCATTCCCCGATGCTCATCTTGCCGAATAAAAGGGACAAAAACACGAGTTAACATGCCATAAAAACGGCTTTTATGGACATATTTAGTCCGACCTAGACCAATCTCTTGTAACTCAAATACGTACTCATTGCGAAAACCGGGAATAGACGAAACCCAGCGTAGACAAGTTTCGGGTTGTAAGAGTGTTACCAAGGGTTCAAATTCCGTTTCCTCATCCTTCGGTAATCGTCGTAATGATAGAGATACGACTTGTCCTTTTTCAAAGGGATATTCTGGTTCGCGGTCAAATAGAAACGTGTTCCAATACTTCCACTGCTGTTTGTCCAACAAAACTTGCCACACTTTTGACTTGGGAGCATTAATTTCGATTTCCGTATAGAGACTTGCCATAATAATTCGTCATTTGTCATTTGTCATTCGTTATTCGCAAAAGTTGGTGATAACTCATCCTATCTCCCCCATCTAAGAGACGTAGCATGAGGAGTCTGTAACATTGCTCCCGAATAGGTCTACAATTGAAAGCTTGAAACCCGACATCAATCCAGCATGGCAGACCTGACACCGAATTCCAGTTTCAGTTTAACGATTCGTCTCCAACTTCCCAACCGTTCTGGGATGCTAGCCACCGTTACTCAGGCGATCGCACAAGTGGGAGGTAACCTGGGACAGATTAACCTGATTAACCAAACCTACAAAGTTTCAACTCGTGAACTCACCATCGATGCGACGAGTACCGAACACGCCGAACAGATTGTGCAAGCGGTTAAAGCACTTACCCATATCAAGGTGATCGATGTCTACGATCGCACGTTCAATCTGCATCGAGGCGGCAAAATCAGCATCGACAGCAAACTATCCCTGAATACCCAAGCTGATTTAGCTATGGCGTATACCCCAGGGGTAGGTCGAATTTGCCGTGCGATCGCAGATGACCCACAAAAAGTTTACTCCCTGACGATAAAAAGTAATACGGTAGCGATTATTACAGATGGTAGCGCCGTATTAGGGTTAGGCAACTTAGGACCAGAAGCGGCATTACCCGTCATGGAAGGGAAAGCCATGCTGTTTAAAGAATTTGCCGGAATTGACGCCTTTCCCATCTGTCTGGCAAACCAAGACACCGATACAATTATCAAAACCGTTAAAAACATTGCTCCCGTTTTTGGCGGGATTAACCTAGAAGATATCAGCGCCCCCCGTTGCTTTGAAATTGAAGCCAAACTGCGGCAAGTCTTAGATATTCCCGTTTTCCACGATGATCAGCATGGGACAGCAATTGTCAGCCTCGCGGCGTTAATTAATTCCCTCAAACTGGTCAAGAAATCTCTCGAAGACGTGCGAATCGTAATTAATGGTGCTGGGGCGGCGGGAATTGCGATCGCGCGGCTATTGCGTCAAGCTGGGGCGAAGATGATTTGGATGTGTGATTCTAAAGGCATTCTTTCAACTAAACGCACCGATTTAACCTCCCAAAAGCAGGAATTTGCAGTTGAATCCAGTGGTACTTTAGCCGGTGCGATGGTGGGGGCTGATGTGTTTCTCGGCGTCAGTGTCCCCGGTGTCCTCACCCCAGAAATGGTACATTCGATGGCATCAGATCCCATTGTTATGGCAATGGCGAATCCGATACCAGAAATTCAGCCGGAATTGATATTAGATGATGTCGCCGTTATGGCAACGGGGCGCAGTGACTATCCCAATCAAATTAATAATGTTCTGGCTTTCCCCGGTGTTTTTCGCGGCGCCCTCGACTGTCGCGCCTCAGTGATTACCAGTACCATGTATTTAGAAGCAGCAAAGGCGATCGCGTCTTTGATGTCTACCACTGATTTAGACCCAGAACATATTATCCCATCGGTTTTTGATGAGCGCGTCGTGACAGCCGTTTCCGCCGCCGTACAACAAGCCGCACGGAATGAAGGGGTAGCAAAGCGATAATGCACTAATCTCTGCCCCTCCCTCGTTCCCAGGCAGAGCCTGGGAACGAGGGAACGAGGCTCTGCCTCCCCTATAGCGGCAAGGAAACTATTGGATCGCTTATGTTCCTTTTAAATAAGTTCCGCTTAATTAAACATCGATTATTCTTCAATATAACCCATCTCTTATTAGGAGTGCTGGTTACTCAACTATCAGGATGTCAGATTCTATCAACCGTTAACAGAGGTTTCCCCAATTCTCGACTCAGTGAAAACACTGTTCCTGTGCAACTTGTTTTTCCCTTCGAGTTAGAGTCAGGACATGATTTTTCCCAAGGCTTAGCTGCGGTTAAGTTTGATGGAACGTGGGGCTATATTGATCAAACGGGTAGCTGGGTTATTCAGCCTCAATTCGAGTTAGCTGGCTCATTTACTGAAGGGCTAGCTCCGGTAAAACTCGATGGGAAATGGGGTTATATCGATAAAACAGGGAATTGGGTGATTACAGCTAAATTCGATGGTGCTAAATCGTTTTCGGAAGGATTAGCCCCCGTCAAACAAGGCGATGATTGGGGTTATATCGATAAAACGGGAAAGGTGGTTATTCAAGCTCAATTTTACGATGCTGATTCGTTTTCCGAAGGATTGGCAATCGTGGAAAATGATAATTTGTATGGTTATATTGATAATACCGGAAACTGGATCGCTTCGCCTCAATTTCAGGAAGCAAAACCTTTTTCAGAGGGGTTGGCTACGGTAAAACTTAATAACCAGTATGGCTATATTAACAAAACTGGTAACTGGGTGATTCCACCTCGATTTAAAGATGCGAGTTCTTTTTCCGAAGGCTTGGCGTCTGTAACCAATCAAGTGATGAAATCGGGCTATATTAATCATCAAGGTGAGCTTGTGATTATGCCTTATTTTGATTGGGCGGGTGATTTTGTCCAAGGTGTCGCCGGAATCTCGATAGACGATAAAATTGGCTATATCGATAAGCAGGGAAATACGATAATTGCTCCCCAGTTTGATAATACCTATGATTTTTCTGAAGAATTAATAGCGATAAAAATAGGCGAGAAGTGGGGCTATATTAATAAAATGGGTAACTTAGTAATCAAGCCTCAATTCGATAGTGTATGGTCATTTCATCAGGGGGTAGCTAGAGTGAGAATTGATAACAGGTATGCCTTCATCAGCCATCCTCTAAACCAATAAATACTAGGACGAAATTAGTGGAATATATACTGAATTATGTACGGGAGGCAGAGCCTCCCCCAGAGCATTCCCAGGCTGAGCCTGGTAACGAGGTGAACGAGGTGAGAGGCAAAGTTATTCATTCGGCGTATTTTCGGGTTTTGTTTTCTCACTAGGAGAAGCGTTATCTTCCTCTATTGGTTGCTTTTTGTCTTCGGAAGACGAAGCATTTTCAGGAGATGGAGATGGGGACGGTTTTTTGTTCTCAGATGTCGGTGTTTTTTCAGGAGTTGATTCTTCTATTTCAGTATCGGAGTTCTCAGGGGTGGGTGTTGCTTGGCTCTCAGACGATTCTTTTTCCTCTACAGGGGATTCTGCTTCAGGCGCTAATTCATCGTTTTCCATATCGGATGGAGCAGTTTCTTCAGGTGTATCCTCTTTACTTTGCTCCCATTCTGATAAGGGACGATTGACAGCATATTCAAAGTCTCTTGGGACTAAAAAGACATTAGAGCGCTGGGATTTGTCTGAGAAAGAATCAACTTGAGCATAGAGGAAACTGTTATTAAAATCTGGCTTACCTAAAATAATTTCATGAGTTTCACCATTCTTGAGTCGCACCGTTACCATAGCTTGGGGTTTGTCTAAACCATACTCCTTCAGGCTTTCCGGGGAGACATTGGGAATCGTGCGATCGCTCTTTCCTTCAACCAGCAAATTCAATAAGAATGAAACCGATGGATCACTGGCGAGTACATCCTTCGGTTCCGTCATTCGCCAGCCCGGTTCAGGTTCACTCACCCGCTCAAATTTGAAGCTATCTTCCTGGATATAAACATTTACCCATTGAATCTCATCTTCTTCAAAACCAAACAGTTGCTTTTCCGCTTCCTTCGCGGCTTCCCGTTGGGGAGTTCCCACAATTTCATAAAAATAGACAAACCCTCCCAGTAAAAGGGCGACAATTAATAAAAGCCAAGTAGTCTTCTGTAGCTTCATTGGTCATTCGTCATTCATCATTGGTCATTCATCATTAGTCATTCGTCCTGGGTTATTACCCCTCTGCGTCCCTCTGCGTCAACCTCTGCGTACCTCTGCGTTTAAAAAACATAACTTCGATAGGAACAAATTTGATATTACTCGGTCGGGGCGGGCGCGAGTCACATCTGGGTAAAAAATCGTAAAACCCGCCCCTACAGACGTACCTTTACCGCCGCAACCACCACAGCGCACCTGCGGTCAAAAAGCCAAAAGCTGGAACAATTAAAACTGCTAACCATCCCAACATTCCGGATTGAACGGGTGTTAAGTTAATCCGACGATCTTCTGGTTCTTTAGGACTAATCGAAAGTGCTTGTTCATCTCGCTTGCTTAACCAACTTACGGAATTGACAAAAACATCAGGATTGAGTTGCTGATCAAACCAACTATCTGTGGCAAAATTTGAATTACCATACACAATTAATCGTGATTCAGCCTTGTCTTGTTCAACCTGAGACTTATCTGTCTGGATTGGTGAAGGTGAGGCTTCTGGAGATTCCTCTGGTGAAGGAGTTGGAGAGGCTTCTGGAGTCTCGGTTACTTCCGGTTCATCAGTGTCAGGAGACGCTTCTGGAGTCTCTGTTGCTTCCGGTTCTGATTTAGGTGAAGGGGTAGACGATTCAGCTTGACGACTTAATGCTACACCTAATACTAAAGGACCGGGGCGATCGCCTTCTTGTTCATTAAACTCCAACGGTTGTTGTTCTGGCGTATTTTCCGCCCAACTTTCGGGGTTTGTCAGGACTAGAGGCGTTTGCTTAATCCCTTCTACAGGTTGCGTATCCACGGGTTGCGCTAAGGGATAAATCGAAAATCCGCTACCAAAATCTTGGGTAATTGGATGATCTCCATATTGAGTCACCAAAGGTGTAGCCGGACCCAAACCGACTAACCGTCCTTGACCCGACGCATCAATTACAATTTGATTGGTTAACATCACCCCCCAATCTGAGAGTAAAGACTCTAATCCGGGATTGGTATCGGGGTCTATCATAACCAATAAACTCCCCCCGTCAGCCAGATATGCTTCTAATGCTTGTACTTCCGGTTCAAACAGCGCTCGTTTGGGTCCAGCGATGACGATTAAAGAAGCATCATCAGGAACGGCTGGCTGTTCAGCGAGATTGAGGGGTTCTACGGTAAAGTTTTTCGTCTGTAACGCACTTACGGCTTGAGATAATCCCCCCTCCTCTGAGGTGTCTAAGGGGCGTTCACCATGACCTTGGAGGAAATAGACCTTATCCAACTCTGCGCGGTTGCGGGTGATGCGTTCAATTGCATTGGTTAGATTGATTTCCGATAACCGTTCTCCTTGGTTGATGGTTTGGACTAACTCGCGTTGATTCCCATATTCTAAATAAACTTCACCAATATAATTCACATTAAACTTTTGGGCTAATTCAGGTTGTAGCTGGGGGTCAACAAACTCAAATTCCAAGTTTGATCCATAGCGACGGTAGTTTTCTAGAAGTTCTTGATCGGCGGGATTGGCGGGGCTTTCAAATATCCAAACTTTCACCGCTTGATCTAAGTTTCTTACCACCTGCTGTGATTGAGGTGAAAGGGTAAACAGTTGATTTTCGGTTAAATCAATCTGTACCCCATAACGCACGCCTAAAAAATTAATTAGCCCGATGATTACAAACATAGCCAATGTCGCGATCACCGCATTTGTCCCCACCTGGGTGGAACGGCGTCTCCAAAAGCCGGGGGCTAACTGATCGAGAAGTAGCACCCATAAGCCAATAATCACCAGTCCAGCTATTAGCAGCGCCAACGATACTGCAGACCACTCACCAGCAACCTCTTGGGCGGTAATTCCCATAATTGTCAGGATGGGTCCGAACCAAAATAGATATTTTAAATACGTCCACTTAATCGGCTTAGTTGTCATAGTTTAATCAAATAGATAAGAGATTTTTTTGACAATTTAATTGGGGGCTGGGCGAAGCATTCGTGGATAAGGGGGCTGGGCGAAGCATTCGTGGATAAGGTTTATACTCTCAGAACTAATATTTTGTCACCGTGGATAAGGGGGCTGGGCGAAGCATTCGTGGATAAGGGGGATGGGCGAAGCATTCGTGGATAAGGTGTATCCTCACAGAACTAATATTTTGGCACCTTGGATAAGTGGGCTGGGCGAAGCATTCGTGGATAAGGGTAATACTCTCAGAAATAATA
>NZ_JAVJZI010000263.1:0-32246 GCF_040223135.1 Coleofasciculus sp. G3-WIS-01 | reverse complement strand
TCAGGGATAGACTCGTCAGTTGTTTTCTCATGCTGTTGACGCTCCTCGCCTTAAAAGTGCGAGGATTCTTGGTTCTTAGACACACCTTACAATTATCTATCCTTGCGGCAATCCTTAAACCAAAAGCCCGTAGAAAACTACTAAGCGTCGAGTCTAAGTTAGATAACCCCAGAGGGAGCCTGCTCCCCAAGCGTAATGGTACTTTGTGAAAGTGTCTGATCCATCAGTTCTCTCTCTTTCCCTACGTTCCTGTCCGCCCGACAGTACGCTTGCTCTTAGTCCATTGATTGACTAATGTTTTTACTTTTCTGGTATCGGCACTCGTTTAAGTCCATGGGTTTTTAAAGAGGTTTCTCGCGCCTCACGTACTAGCGTCTACTTTACGTGATAAATATCGATTCCTCGATTGGTGGTACTCACGAATCCCACCCCGCGCTAGGCTACTTTTCTAGTATACACCCACAAGAAAGTATATCCGGAAGCTTTTAAAAGTCCCGATGGCAGGGGGAGGCTTGAAACCCAAGTTTCCGGGTCAAAACTGTCACGTCGTATCATCAATCATTCATCATTAGCCATTGGGTTTTGCCAATGACTAATGACAAAGACATATCGCTTGATTCTAAAAGCGATCGACGCTACCCCCGAAGATGGGTTCCACCCGAATCGCTAAAACGCTGGAAGGGCGTACTACCATATATTCGCCCTGAATATTTTTAATCGGGACACTGATAAAGTCGTTCGAGGTCGATTTGGGCATGAGTTCGCTACTATACCATTTCTGAAACTCTTGAATTGTGGTAAAGCGCACCTCTTCCCGGTGTCCGCCAGCGATAAGAATGTGAACGGCAAACTCATCTGGAGTTCTTGGCATGAAATTTTCTCCTCAATCCATCCCAATTATCTTAACCCCGCCAGAAGACCCTCACCGAAAAAGAGGTTGGTAAGGGGGAAACTGGAAGCCCCTGTTGTTCACGATATGGAAGAAAGTTTCCCCCTTACACAAACAACTGAGCCTAAGGGAATCCTTATTGATAGGCATAACCATCGCTTCTGTGAATAAATGAGCAGTACCTGTGATTGATTCCAGCTACTCGACCTGTAGCTGTCGTGATATCAAAACTACCTGTTGCTCGACATAAAACCCGACCAACATAAGAACCAATTTTCTTGCCTTTGGTGACAACAGCCTTAACAATATCGCCAGTTTTAAAACCAAAGTGCTTCTTAATGTTTGACCGATGACGAATCGGAAAACCATATTTATCAGTACCACACATTTGACGGTTGCCATGTCCTGTTGCTTTGATAATCAAAGGTTTTGATACCAGAATTCTCAAGGGTTTTGGAGTTGATGCACCTACATTAGAAGCATCCAGCCAATGAGTTTTCGGTAAGTTTTGGCGGCAACGATTGTATTTAGTCCTACCACCTGTCCCAGTTTCTACCGGTAAACCCAACTCTTTAAGAGAGTTAAACAGTTTCCATCGAGTAGCATTGACGGCAGCAGTATCGGTTAAAGGCTTTTTAGCTTGATCAAGGATTGACTTGAGCAAGTCGGGTTTCTTTTTCAAAAACTGCTCAATGGGTTTATTTCCCTTCTTCTGATTGCATTGGGTACAACTTAAAGTCAAGTTAGATACACGATTAGAACCCCCTTTTGATTTAGCGATTATATGCTCAATTTCTAATTGAGTATCGCTAACACCGCAGTAAGCACACTTCCGATCCCATTTTTCGAGCATATATTCTCTTAGTTCGTATCCAGCAAGTACACCTTGTTGATACTCGACTCCAGAGATCTCTGGATTCTGAATCAATTGAGTGTCGAAGCGCACCAATTCAGTTGATATAGACGTGACAGGAGATAAACTCAATAACCGTTTAACCCAAGTCAAGATGTTATCAACTCGGCTAACTAATGAAGGTGGTAACCAACCATCAGCGCGACAACGATTATTAAACCGAGGTTGACGATAGCGAGTTTTGCGATTTCTGCGAGAGCGTCTTAACTGCCTCCTAGAGGTTAGACTTTCTCGAACCTGGACTCCTCTGTGAGTTAGTTCTGCTGCCCACAAAACTACATCGTTTCTCAAGATTGCTATTCCCGTGGTTTTTGTACCTGGATCAATCTTAATTCTTAAAGGTTGATTGTCCGTTTCTTTAACCTCCTCTTTCAAAATGATTGTGAAAGGATACCTCTTAAACACAGCAGCTTTACCTGTTTTGAGCAGTTTTCTGGCTCTAGCAGGATGGGTTGGGTTTAATGGTTTTTTGTCGCTGTTTAAGACCCATACAAACATGAGTTTTATCTCCCTTACGGGGTAAAGTGAACCGAACCTAAGAGGTTCCGCTTCGCTAACGCCAATGTTTAGAGTCGGTACTTTCCAAGCGGCACTTCCTTAACCCTTGTACAGATGTTTAACCGACTTGGTTCTAGTGCTACAAACTGGTTCATGCATTCGTAGGTAGGAACTTTAACACTTGCTCTAAACGTAGACCTCATGAGTCTTAGGCTGGTCATGTAGGCTTGCAAAAACTATTCGAGCGTGGCAAGAATAAAGTCTTACAAGCCCCCGCATTTATGCGTGGGGTTCATGACGTCAATACATTAAACCGTTGCAGTAATGTTTCTAATACCACAGGCAAAGTCTTTTGTAAATCCTCAGGTTGGCGAAATAATAACTGCTGGTGCTGGGGAACCTCAAAGGGAAATTGTCCTGGTAAGTCTTGGCGTTCCATCTGCACCAGCAAAATTTGTTCTCGGCGCTTGCTGGTTAGGGCGTAACCGATTTCGACACAGACTTGAGGGCTAGGGATCACGAGGGGTGTCTGTTCTCTGTCCAATTTCGCGATCGCAGTACCATCGGCGACAAACAGCAAACTCTTACGGATGTGGCGCATCTGGGTACTACTGAGGCGCATCGGTTCACCCGCAGGGCGACGGGACTGTTCTAGGGTTAGGGGGAGACGCGATCGCTGATTGAAGCCCTCAAGGGTGTCATTCAGGCTATCCCGTAGCGCAACACTTGCACTAGAGCATTCAGTTTGATGACTCAAAAAGATAATCGGATCGAGTTGCGCCATCACCTCTTGCTTGGTGAAGTAAATCTCGTGGGAGATCAAATCAATATTGGAAATGGCATAGCCGCCGCTACCTTCGATGTAAAACTCTACCGTTTCCCCATCCAGGTAGCGCCCAAACCATTCCGATTGTTTGACATCCTGACTATCGTCTAAGAAGTCAGCCCTTAACCCGGACTTGAGCAAGCTGTTTTTGCTTAACCGTAGATCGTGAGGGCGTTTCTCCAGTTCTTTAATCGGTTCGTATTGCTGGAGATACCAGGCTTTCAGAGCAATGATTGCCATGCTGTGTGATAAAGGGTTCGACGCCTAACATTAAAATTCCCAGTCCTGGAATTTTAACAATAAGCGGAAATATCTTCACCACATTCATCTGCCAAATAGCACAGCGCCCGGAAGCGTAACCCTACCACTTCCTCATAGAAGGGATTCAGCTTACACAGAGGCGGAATGTGAAATAGGGTACGCCCAAATAGTTTAATGTCGCGCTCAAAGGGACATTGAGCGGGGATCAGATGGCAGATCAAGTGTGCCAGTTGGGGATTGTGTACTTCAACCCCATCAATCCACCGTTTAATTGGTTTGAGCAAATCAAACCGTTTTTTCCGTTGGGGAGGTTGGGTTGGGGTTGAGGACGGCTGTTTTGGCTCTATCCAAACCCATTTCGTAAAAATCAGTTTCTTTGCTGTAAAATCAGATACATTCATAAATCTTTCCTGTGTTAGCAACAAACCAACTAAACCACTTCTTATTCACCTACAATTACTCTGGCATTCATACCGGATGAATGTCGGTAAAGCTTTGGTGAAGTTTTAGAGTGAAGTTTGCACGTTCTGTAAACTCAACCCGAGCAAAAGCTGGTGTATTCACAGTTTCTTGGTTCTGTTGGTGATGACCCAGATGTTAAGAAAACTGGGTTATATATGCTGCTCTAACCAAGGAGCAGCGCATCTTAAAAGCAGGATTTATAAAGAGTTACTCGGTTGTGAGTCAATATGTCAAAACGAGCGATAAAAAAGCTGGTAATTGCCACTTTCTCCCCATTATTAAAGCTAGAGTGCTGATTTTCATGTTGCCAGAGGCTGAATTTGGGGGTATGAGGAATCTAACTGAAGTTCAGTTCACTGCCGTAGCGGTGTCCGTGACACCACTTATAAGCATAACTCATTAAGATTATCAGGTTAACTGATATATGAGGAAGCGATCGCAAAATCTTCGGGATTGCTCTGGGTCAGGTGACCTCTGCTCAATCCCCTATCTGCCTATCTGGTAGTCAGTCATCTGAGATCGGCAAAGGAATGCGATCGCACCCGCGACTTTTTACATAAATCTGAAATCGAGAGGCAATACGCACGCTGGCTACACCGATACAGACACTGAGGAGGAATGAACCTAAAATAAGCATTTTGGATCGCCGAAACCCTTGATATACTGTAGGGTGGGCACTGCCCACCAGCCTTAACCATGAAATCGACTAACACCGTTGTTCTGATCACAAGTGTATTCATGTTCAGTGTCTGGGGATGGGGAATCACTCAAGCCGCCGAACCCAGTCTGGGGAGTTCTTTTCGGGATTTTTGTCTTCAAAAAGAAAGTTTGTCAGCCGAGACTATAAAAACGGTGGAGGTGCTGTTAGAAGCAGCAGGCACAAACGTAGCAAGAGTGTTATTTTGACTATCAATACTCAGTTTACGGTCAACAGTACTAACCGCACTATTGAATAGATCTTGTTTTTTATTGATAAACCCCTATTAACATTGTAGAGACGTAGCATGCTACGTCTCTACAGTCGGTATACCCTAAGAAGCCGCCTTAGCTGCTGTGCGCTGACGCCGACGTCCTACCGTTTTCACAGGAGCTTCCTCTGGATTTTGTAGCAAGAAAACCACTAGAGGACGGCTTTGAAGTTCGCGGCGAGTTAACCGTTCTAAATCCCGCTCAATTTTCTGTTGCAATCCTGTCCAGTCAATTTCTGGTTGTTTTTTGTCATCAAAGGATTTGGCGAAGTCTGTCCACCCATCGCTCAATGTTCGTTCAATCGTCTTAATCACTAACTGTTGCAGCAAGGATTTCTCCACACTAGCGACTACACCCCGCAGGTGAATTTCAGGTTGGGCGAGGAGTTTACCTTCCCAACTTACGGCGGCGGCGACAGTCACTACCCCATCTCCTGCAAGCTGCTGACGTTCCTTAAGCACTTCATGATGCACGATACCCGATCGATCCACTAGCTCAATACCAGAGGGGACTTGACCGACAACGCTAATACTATCCTCCGTTAATTCCACCACATCCCCGTTATTGGTAATCACAATATTTTCCGCTGGGATACCCATACTTTGTCCCATTTTCCCATGTTGGATCAGCATCCGATGTTCCCCGTGAACGGGCATGAAAAACTTGGGTCGGGTCAAAGCGAGAATCAGCTTATGGTCTTCTTGAGCACCATGACCAGAAACGTGAATCCCTTGATGGCGTCCATAGATCACGTTTGCCCCTTGCATCATCAGGCGATCGATGGTGTTGACAACCGCGATTGTATTACCGGGAATGGGATTAGCAGAGAAAACAACTGTGTCACCTTCTTGAATTTTCAGTTTCCGGTGTTCCCCTTTGGAAATACGGGTGAGAGCAGCCAGGGGTTCACCTTGAGACCCAGTGGTTAAAATTAACACTTTTTCTGGGGGTAAACTATTGGCGGCGTGGAGTGGCTCAAATAAGCTATCGGGACATTTTATGTACCCCAGATTCCGAGCTTGAGCAATAACATTGAGCATGGAACGACCGACAACCGACACCACTCGGTTTTGTTTTTGTGCCAGATCTAAGATGAGTTGCACTCGATGAACCGATGAGGCAAATGTGGTGACCAGTATTCGTCCCGGTGCTTGGGAGAAAATGCGGTCTAGGTTGGGATAGACGGACGCTTCGGAAGGGGTATGTCCGGGAACTTCAGCGTTGGTGGAATCGCTGAGGAGACAAAGCACTCCTTTTTCACCGTGTGCGGCTAACCTCTGGAGATCAAAGTATTCGCCATCGACCGGGGTATGATCGACTTTAAAGTCTCCGGTGTGGATAATGACCCCAATGGGCGTGTGAATTGCTACGGTAAAACTATCGGCAATGGAGTGAGTGTTGCGAATATATTCAACCATAAAGGACGAACCGATCCGCACCATGTCACGAGGGCTAACGGAATTTAATTTTGTGCGATCGGCAACTCCTGCTTCCTCGAGTTTCCCTTGCAGCAGCGCCATCGCCAGTCGAGGTCCGTGAATGACGGGAATATCGAATTGCTTCAAGTGATAGGGAAGTCCACCAATATGATCTTCGTGACCATGGGTGACAATCATGCCCTTGATTTTATGGCGATTTTCCCGCAAATAGGTCATATCGGGCAGAACGATATTAACCCCGTGCATTTCATCATTAGGAAATCCTAATCCTGCATCCAAGAGAATAATTTCATCGTTGAACTCGAAAATACAGGTATTTTTGCCAATTTCATGCAGCCCACCCAAGGGAATTATTTTTAGAGCGGCTGAAGATTTATTACTAGTCAATTTGCCTCCTTTGAGATTTCTATTTCTCATTAATTACAACGTTAAACCTGAATTGAAAATTGCCGTTTTTTAGAAAATAAATTTTGGGCAATAAACTAATCTTAATCTAATCTAGACTAACTCAAATTTATTAGAAGTGGTAGTCATTCTTGTTCGAGTTATGTGTGAACCTGTCGGAAAGAAAGAACATAATATCTGATCAATAATTGAAAACGGCTATCAAAAACCGACGTGAAAGAACAGGAGGTTACCATTCAAAACGATATCCTTGGCTTAATGCCTGCTGTCATGAATTTAACTGGACTCACAAGTCGTTTTATTATCAAAACGGAGCTTGTTTCTAGAGTTTATCCATAAAAATATGGAATTATCGAGCAATTATCACTCTAGCACCTCAATGGGCAAGGGGCAGACAATAGTCTACTTTAGCCAAACAATTAAGAGCCGTTCATAGATAAATGTTTTGTTTTATTTTAAGGGCAATTTAACTCTCCTAATATGAACATTGATGAGAATTTATAGTAAAGAAAGCTCTTGGAGAACCGTCTTGACTTGTTGTTGCAATTCCATAGGCAGATCACTCAATGGTGGACGCGGTGAACCGACATCCCATCCTTGGAGTTTTAATGCAGCTTTGAGTGGAATAGGATTGGCAGTACAAAACAAGACTTTAAATAAAGGAAAAAGCTTTAAGTGAATGTCTTTGGCTAGGTCTGTTTGACCCGCTTGGAAAGCCTGGATCATCTGCTGGAGTTCTCGACCAACTAGATGGGAGGAAACACTGACTACCCCACTTGCCCCTAGTGCTAATAAAGCTAAGGTAAAGGAATCTTCTCCTGAGTAAATGGCAAAATCCGGTGGCGTTAAACGTCGCACTTGACTGCCTTGCTCGAAGCTGCCACTTGCCTCTTTAATCGCTACAATATTGGGAATTTCCGCTAAACGGGCAACGGTTTCCGGTTGGAGGTTTTGACCTGTGCGGCTAGGTACATTATAGAGCATCACAGGCAAGTCAGGACTGGATTTGGCAATTGCCTGGAAATGATTATAGAGTCCCTCTTGTGGGGGTTTATTGTAATAGGGAACGACTTGTAATGAACCATCTACCCCTAGTTTAGCGACTTTTTGGGTAGCTGCGATCGCTTCTTGGGTGGAATTTGACCCTGTGCCAGCAATTACCTTGGCTTTACCCGCCACCGCTTTTTGCACCACCTGAAATAACTGGCACTCTTCATCCCATGTCAATGTCGGTGATTCACCCGTCGTACCACAGACGACGACGGTATCAGTACCCTGCTGTACTAAATGAGCTGCTAATTCCTCAGCAACCTGATAATTCACACTGCCGTCTTCTTTAAACGGCGTAATCATTGCCGTTAATACACGTCCAAAATTGACCACCCTTATTTCACTCCTATTTGGTCATTAGTTATTGGTCATTTGTCATTAGTCATTAGTTATAAGCCATTGGTCATTAGTGATCGAGCTAACCAACTCTCAACTAACGACAATAAACGCACAACTGCTTTGCCACAGGATTGAACAAAGGACAAATGACCAAGGACAAACAAATTAATAAGCCATCATTGCTGTTGCTGGCTTTAACCAATTCCGTTCCACCAACAACTCGGCAATTTGTACAGCATTCAAAGCTGCCCCTTTGCGAATTTGGTCACCACTCAACCAAATCTCTAATCCACACGGATGGGACAAGTCTTGTCGAATGCGTCCCACCAGTACATCGTCCTTACCCGTAGCATCTATAGGCATGGGGAAATAATTCGCCTGCCAATCTTCCACCAGTCGCACTCCCGGTGCATTGGCAAGTAGATCCTTGGCTGTGGCGACAGACATGGGTTGAGCAAACTCTAGATTAATCGCTTCTGAGTGAGCTCGCAGCACAGGAACTCGAACACAAGTAGCGCTGATTCGGATCTGGGGATCATTGAAAATCTTGCGGGTTTCATTGACCATTTTCATCTCTTCCTCACAATACCCCTGAGCATTCAACGGAGAATTGTGGGGAAACAGGTTAAACGCCAAAGGGTAGGGAAAGCTTTCCGTTGGTGGCGTTTGCTCCTGCAAAATTGCCTGCGCCTGTACTTTTAGTTCTTCCATCGCCCGTCTACCTGCACCGCTAGCCGATTGATAGGTAGCGGCAATAATCCGTTGGACGGGTTGCACCTGATGCAGAGGCCAAACGGCTACTGCCATTAGGATTGTCGTGCAGTTGGGATTGGCAATAATCCCTTTATGCTTCGCCGCCGCTTCCGGATTGACCTCAGGAATAACCAGTGGTACATCAGGATTCATGCGAAAAGCACTGGAATTGTCAACAACCACAGCTCCCTGCTCAACTGCTTTAGATGCCCAAGCTTTAGAGGTTGAACCACCAGCCGAGGCTAAAACCAAATCCACCTCTTTAAAGGAATCTTCCCCCACGGCTTCCACCGATAGGGATTCGCCTCGAAACTGGAGAGTTTGTCCCGCCGACCGGGGTGAGGCTAAGAGTTTTAGATGGGTAAGGGGAAAGTTGCGGGTTTCTAGTAATTCCAGTAACTCGGCGCCGACTGCACCCGTTGCGCCCAGTATAGCAACGCGAACTTGACTAGACAAATGATCTACCTCCAATTTTTTAACACATCGATCCTGTTGACAGTGATTTAACTGAATCCAGAAAGATCAATTAAATTTTCTTAAGCTTAAAACATTATTTAGGGAAATTATCTAATCTATATCCTGACAAAATCCATAAGATTTTAACAAAAAAGATGTTTATCTGTGATAACACGACAGACCTAGGTTCGCGCCAATTGACTGAGATATTGCCGTTGGCTTGCCCTTAAAGGGACAGATTAACGATAACAGTTCTCGTTCGGAGTTGATGAGTAGGCTAGCTCAATGCATTAGTACAGGGTGACATAGATAACTCATTCGTCAAAATTATTTACCAGCTTCCAGACGAAGCCGACTACGTCTGCTGGAGAAGGCTGCCCCAGTTCTCCCGGCTTCGACAGTGGAAAACGTCTGCCGAGCTGGTCTAGAGGGTAGATTCGCTGCTGTAGACGCTCTGAATGTACTATCATCAGATACGGAAACCCCGCCAGACTCAATTATGTCCCTTTTATACCCTGAAACAATGACTAGAAGTCAAATTAACTAGTTGTCAGACTAGCATATCATGAGGTGTTTGGATTACCCTGTGACAACTCTACACACTTACTCTTACGAGTACAGGGCGGATAACATGGGCGAGGAACACCACATCCATTTTGGATGCCATGCCACTATGATTGGCATTACTGGCGATTTATCCCACCACTGCAACAGCAGTAGGGCGTGGGGAACCTATCGCCGGATTCGCTAAAGAGCTAAAATTCAGTTGTCTCCAAAAAAAGCGTCAATGAAAGTTACTCAGGAAAAACTCCCCAAGAGCCAACTCGGTCTGGAAATTGAGATTCCCGCCGAAACGACCAAGAAGGTCTACGAGAAGGTCGTGCAAAATCTTGCCCGCTCTGCCAACATTCCTGGGTTTCGCAAGGGAAAGGTGCCGCGTCAAATTTTGCTCCAGCGCCTCGGTCTAGGACGGATCAAAGAAGCAGCGCTGGAAGATTTGGTACAAAATAGTTTACGGGACGCCCTTGAGCAAGAAACCATTGAGGCACTGGGCAACTATAAGCTGGTTTCCACCTTTGAAGAACTGCTGAGTCAGTTCCAGCCGGGACAACCGTTAACATTCTCGGCATCGGTGGATGTGCCTCCAGAAATTAATTTGGGAGACTACAGGAATCTCAGCGTCAAAGCCGAAGAGGTTAAGTCAGACCCTGAGGCGGTGGATAAATTTTTGGCAGAACGTCAGGTTCAGCACGCCACGCTGATTCCCGTCGAATCGCGCCCCGCCCAAATGGGTGATGTGACAGTTGTGGATTATAAGGGTCGTTTGACACCTGAGGGAGAGGAAGCCGTTGATATTTCTGGCGGTGAGGCGACTGACTTTCAGCTGGAACTCGAAGAAGGACGGTTTCTGGCTGACATTGTGCAGGGAATTGTGGGCATGACACCGGGGGAAACCAAAGAGGTACCGGTGACGTTTCCGGAGGATTATCCGCGAGAGGATTTAGCCAGCAAGAGTGCCGTCTTTACTCTTACCCTCAAAGAACTAAAGGAAAAAGAGTTACCCGAACTCGACGACGACTTCGCCCAAGACATTAGCGAAGAGGAAACCATCAGCGAATTGCGCGACTCCTTGGCAGAACAATTTGCCGAAAAAGCCGAGCAAGAAACCAAAACCAATAAAGAAAACGCTCTGATCGAAGCGCTGGTGGCACAAGTTGAGATTGACCTACCCGAAACCCTGATTGAGCGGGAAGTTCAGACGATATTAACCCAGACTGCGATCCAGATGGAAAACTACGGGATGGATCTGCAGAAAGTGTTTACAGCGGAAATGATGCCCCAACTGCGTCAGCGGTCCCGTCCCGATGCGATCGCACGCCTGCGCCAATCCCTTGCCCTTGAGGAACTGGCTAAACGGGAATCACTGACTGTGGATGATGAACAGATGGATGCCAAATGTCAAGAAGTGATGAAACAATTGGCAGGGCAAGATGTCGATCCGCAACGCTTGCGGGAGTACGTTAAAGCCGATTTGCTCAAAGAGAAAGCCCTTGAATGGTTGGAAGAACACGCTACCATTGAACTGGTTCCTCAAGGCTCACTAGCGACAGAAGAAATAACGGATACACCGGAAACTATCTCTGAGGCAAGTGAAGACGCCGCCGATCAGCCTGAATCCACGGCTGCTCAGGAGAGCGAGGAAACATCACCCACCCCTGATGCTTCTGAACAAACGGCAGCGAGCGAATAAACTTGGGGTTTGGGGAGTTGACCCAGACAAAGCAGGATCTCTCAGTCTTGGGAAAAAGATTTAATCGCCCACCTCAGCACTTATTGATGTTGCTAAGGCATAATGGTGATTAGAAGTTAACGTGGGTTGACTCCCGCCCAATGTGTTCAAACCTGCCTGCCGGGAAAAACATTCACTTGTTGAGAAAAATACTTTACTCCTTGTTCTATGCTGCAATCCCAGTTCCCTGACCACTCATTTACAAGCTGGAGTTCCCCGGAAATTGACTCGGTTAGTACAAACAGTCATTCAATCAACGTCGTACCGATGGTGATTGAACAGTCTGGTGTAGGGGAACGGGCGTTTGATATCTACTCGCGGCTACTGCGGGAGCGGATTGTGTTTCTGGGAACAAGAATCAATGATGTGGTGGCTGACTCGATCATTGCCCAGCTCCTGTATTTAGAAGCCGAAGATCCAACTAAGGATATCCAGATTTACATTCACTCCCCCGGCGGACCTATTCTCGGACTAGGGGGAGTGATTGCTGGGATGGCAATTTATGACACAATGCAACAGATTCGTCCCGATATTGTCACCATCTGTTTTGGTGCGGCGACGGATATGGGCGTGATTCTGCTAACGGGAGGAACACCCGGAAAACGCATGTCCCTGCCCAATGCACGGATCATGATCAGCCAACCCTTAGGCGGCGCCCAAGGACAAGCCGTTGACATCGAAATCCAAGCCAAGGAAATTTTATATCATAAAAATCAGCTCAATGAGCTAATGGCGTATCATACAGGTCAACCTTACGAAAGAATCGCCACGGACACTGAGCGCGACTTTTTTCTGTCAGCAGCGGAAGCCAAAGAGTATGGTTTAGTTGACCAAGTTATCTCGCGAGAGAATCTCAAGAGCGACGCCACCGTCACTTCTATTAAGTAAGAGGCTCCTTATGTCTAAATACGACTCCCATCTAAAATGTTCATTTTGTGGCAAGTCTCAAGAGCAGGTTCGCAAGTTAATTGCTGGACCGGGAGTCTACATTTGCGATGAATGTGTAGATTTGTGTAACGAAATTTTAGATGAGGAGTTGCTCGATTCCAGCGCTCCGGCTCCCCAGCAAGTTCCCCGCTCGGAACCCCCACAAAAACGTCGCACTCGCACATCGGCTTTGTCACTGAATCAGATTCCTAAACCTCGGGAACTGAAAAAGTATCTTGATGAACATGTCATCGGTCAGGATGATGCTAAAAAAGTCCTCTCCGTGGCTGTTTATAACCACTACAAGCGCCTAAGTTTTCTCGAAGCCAAGGCAAAGGGTAAAGCTGGGGTAGACGATGCGGTGGAACTGCAAAAGTCTAATATTCTGCTCCTGGGACCCACTGGTTGTGGTAAAACATTACTGGCTCAAACCTTAGCGTCTGTACTTGATGTCCCCTTTGCTGTCGCCGATGCAACAACGCTGACGGAAGCCGGTTATGTGGGTGAAGATGTGGAGAACATCTTACTGCGGCTGTTGCAGGTGGCGGATTTGGATGTTGAAGAAGCGCAACGGGGAATTATTTATATCGATGAAATCGATAAAATTGCCCGCAAGAGCGAAAATCCTTCGATTACGCGGGATGTTTCTGGGGAAGGGGTTCAGCAAGCTTTACTGAAGATGCTAGAGGGAACCGTTGCCAACGTGCCACCTCAGGGCGGACGTAAGCATCCCTATCAAGACTGCATTCAGATTGACACAGGCAATATATTATTTATCTGTGGTGGTGCCTTTGTCGGTCTAGAGAAGGTGATTGAACAGCGTTTAGGAAAGCGCTCAATCGGCTTTATCCAACCGGGAGAAGGTCAATCGAAAGAAAAACGTGCGGCGGATTTACTGCGACATTTAGAACCCGATGACTTGGTGAAGTTCGGTATGATTCCGGAATTTATCGGTCGTATCCCGATCGCGGCTGTGGTTGATCCTTTGGATGAAGAAGCTCTGATCGCGATTTTGACTCAGCCGCGCAATGCTCTGGTGAAGCAATATCAGAAATTGTTGAAGATGGATAACGTGCAGCTTGGGTTTACTGAAGACTCGCTGCGAGCCATTGCTCAGGAAGCCTATCGGCGAAAAACGGGAGCGCGAGCGCTGCGGGGTATTGTGGAAGAGTTGATGCTAGAGGTAATGTACGAATTACCCTCGCGTAAAGATGTGACTCGCTGTACGATTACCCGGGAAATGGTGGAGAAACGTTCGACAGCCGAACTGCTGCTGCATCCGTCATCCCTACCCAAGCCGGAATCAGCATAAACTTATCAGTGGTGGTATCAAAACGAATTAAGAATGCCTCTAGTTAACGTTCGCGGCGTCGATCATTACTATGAGTGGATTGGTGCGTCTCAGTCGCTAGATGATAAGCCTGTAATGGTTTTCATTCATGGTTGGGGCGGTTCTGCTCGGTATTGGCAAAGTACGGCTGAGGCGCTGTCGGATCAGTTTAATTGTTTGCTTTACGATTTGCGCGGATTCGGGCGATCGCGGCTTCCTCTAGAACCCGTCGGGTTACTCTATGAAATGGAGGACTATGCCCAAGATTTGGCAGCGTTGTTAGAGAAGCTCGCTCTCAAGCGCGTCTATATTAATGCTCATTCTATGGGCGCATCCGTGGCGACGATGTTTCTCAACCGCTATCCAGAACAAGTAGAACGGGCAATTTTAACCTGTAGCGGTATTTTTGAATACGAGGAAAAATCCTTTGCCGCGTTTCATAAATTTGGCGGTTATGTGGTAAAGTATCGCCCCCGCTGGTTTTTAAGCATTCCCTTTGCTGGGGCGTTATTTATGGCGCGATTTTTACATCGTCCTCTACCGGGAACGGTGAGTCGGGAATTTTTGGAAGATTTTATCATGGCAGATTATGATGCCGCCTTGGGGACGATGTTAACGTCGGTGAGTAAGTATGCGGCGGAAGTAATGCCATCGGAATTTGCCCAGTTAACAGTGCCGACGCTATTAGTGGCGGGGGAATATGATCAGATTATTCCCTCTGCCTTGGGACAACGGGCAGCCGCTTTGAGTGACAAGGTGGAGTATTGGGAAATTCCAAATACGGCTCATTTCCCGATGTTGGAAGCCCCGGATGTTTATCTTAAAGGAGTGCGGCAATTTTTGAATGGTGAAAAGAATGAAGCGAAGTAAAAATTGTTGTAGAGACGTTCCGCCGGAACGTCTCTATTATTAGGTTCGGTCGCTACATCAATAAAGGTAACGTTACTGTACGCCATCAATAAGGGTGAGTTATGAGAATAGAGGGCTTTATGAAGAGCGGGTTTTTCAGGGAAATGAGCGGATTATCTCGCCAATGCTGCCAGATTTGGAGTTAATGACTGAGATGGTGCTGAATGCGGGAGGATGAGATGAGGAATTGGTGTTATCAATATTGCTATAAATCCAGCCATTTTAAGTTTGTGAGTTGAGCAATCCCTTCGGGTATCTCTGTTAGCTGATTTTTCGTTAAATATAGAAATCTCAGGTGCGTGAGTTGGGCAATCCATCCGGGTATCTCTGTTAGCTGATTATTGGCTAAACCCAGCGATCGCAGATTAGTAAGGTAAGCAATTTCATCAGGAATTTTGGTAATACGTTTGTTTGACAAATTTAGTTCCGTTATTCCCTGGTGGATAGCTTGAGTAATAATTTTGAGTAATTCTGCACGAGTTAGTCCGCCTTGTGTATCAGTTGATACATTTTCTTGTTCATATTCTTCTTGGTTAGTCATGCTTTTATAACCTCAGTATTACCCCTGAAACCCTCGTTCTATCTAATTTATTTCTGGCATTTGCCTAAAGTTAGATAATACCCCCTAGAGCCTCTCCTTTTCTAGATATTGGTATACTACCCACAGGCATGATCTACGTTTTGACCTGAATTGACCTATGCACATTGATATGGAAACACTGGTAAGAAGCTTAAATAGCATTGTTGTAAATATCTGCCAATTGCTGGCACTTTTTGTTATTTCCATTGGTATCATCAAAGCCTTATTTATTTTTCTCAAACATAATCTGTTCAATTTTCAATCCGCCACAGCATTCCAAGAAAGTCGCCTGCAAATGGGTTACTCATTCTCCTTGGGATTAGGCTTTCTCATCGGTGCGAGTATCCTGAAAACAACGATCGCGCCGAAATGGAATGATATTGGACAGCTAGCGGCGATTATCGCCATCCGCACCGTGTTAAACTATCTATTGCTACAAGCGATAACCAACAGTTCCGAACCCCTGGAAAAGTCCTCAGATAGCCAGGATGTAGACAAATCAAAGCTAGTCGGTTCAGTTGATCGCTGATACTTTACCCACCGTTTCTCGATTATGGGGTTCCATTAGGCTGGACACATCGGGACCGTTGGGGATGATTCCGCCAGGATTCAGCGGAAACAAATTCCCATAATAATCTCGCTTAACACTCTCCAAATCGCAGGTATCCGCAACACCGGGAAGCTGATACAAATCGCGCAGGTAAGCGCCTAAGTTTTGATAGTCTTTAATCCGGCGACGGTTGCACTTAAAGAGTCCATAGTAAACAATATCAAAACGGAATAGGGTGGTAAATAGACGCACATCTGCCAACGTCACTCTATCCCCGCATAAATAGCGATTTGTCTCTAATACCGCATCAATTTCATTGAGTGTGGTAAACAGTTGATCACAGGCTTGATCATAAGCCTCTTGAGATTGGGCAAAACCGCAGCGATAAACGCCATTATTCACCGTATGGTAAATCTTATCATTCCACTCAGCGATCGCGGACTTCAGATCCTCTGGATACAAGTCCAGTGCAGCATTCTTAGCGAACTGATTAAACTGAGAGTTGAGTATAACAATAATCTCGGCACTCTCATTATTAACAATCGTCTTTGTCTGGTTATCCCACAAGACTGGAACCGTCGAACGCCCACTGTAACCGGATTGGGCTAACTGGTATAATTCCGGCAAGGTGTGACAGCCTTCTTCGGGTTTCTCAAACACCCAGATTCCCTGATCTGAAGACGGCGAGACAATCGATACTCCAATCACCTCATCCAATCCCTTCAGTGCCCTCACAACCAGCGTCCGATGCGCCCAAGGACATCCAAGTCCTACAAACAGAGTATAGCGCCCTGGGGCGGGTGGATAGGGATTTCCGGCGTCTGTACCAATCGCCTGTCTAAACTGACTCTCCGGGCGAATGTATTCTCCCTTTTTGCTGGGCGGTGCTAGTTTGGACATCATAATCTGCCACATTGTCGTCCAGACAAACTTGCCCAACCGGATAATCACGGTTGAGGGGAGAGATGTACCTTTAGGTTTCCAAGAAGATGTTGCCATGAGTGAAGAATTGAATTTTATCCTACTGGTGTAACACAGCTAAATTTGTGGCATAGAGTTCACCGTTCAATCGGGCGCACGTCGGTGCGCCCCTACAATTCCAACCCAGCAAATTAGGTGTACCACACCATTACTGTATCGAATAGCGGCGAATAGTAGCGATCGCGATCGCATCCAGGGATGATAGTCTAGCTACTGTTGGGTTTTCCTGCTGATCATCCAAAACCAAAGCACACCAGACAAATGGTAGATATGGCTAACATCACCATCCAATCCGCAACTGAACGTAACAACGGCTGGTCTTATCAGGTGAAACTAGAAAATGATCGCGAGTATAACTACGATGTCACCCTCAGTCAATCCGACTATAACCAATGGTCGCAAGGTAAAGTTTCACCCGAACAATTAGTCGAGGCGGCGTTTGAATTCCTACTGGAACGTGAACCCGCCTCCTCTATCATGTCAAAATTTGATTGTTCCGTAATCCGCCGCTATTTTCCCGAAGTGGATAGCGAGTTACCGAAGAAACTTTAACGGTTAAAACTCAGGCTATTCATCATCTGGTCTAACACTTGTTTATTGCGTTGATAGCGTTGACCTTGCATATCATAGGTCGTCCCAATCAGAGTTTGCCCATCGAGATCGACGAAATATAAATTTGATTCTATCTGCGACGAATTGACTTGAAGTATGGTATTAATGTCCTGCTTGGGTGCAATACAGGTATTGTAAAAATGTGATAATGATTTATCAGGCGATCGCACCTAAAGATGATAGCCTATCTACAGTTGAGCCGAAGGAGATAATCGTCCTGTTGATCATCAAATCTTAATAGTTTTGGTATCCCTATTGTAGTACAATTGAACTAATTGAGTAAAGCCATAGCCTATCTCAACTCCAGTTAAATCCTAAATACAGTTGAGGATAGTGCAAACTATGTTTTTCCGATTAGGTTAACGACGCTTAGGTAGCGTATAAAGAGAACAATGGCAAGAGCAGATCTGTTAAAAAAACTCCTACAGAGCTACCAAAAGCGTGATGACCGAGCTTTCCGCGAGGCGGCGGCAGAAATTATTGAACAGGAGAGAAAGAAGCATCATATTGTTTTGGCAAACGAGCTAGAGCGAATTCTGAAGAATGGGAACGGGTATATAGAACAAGGACAACCGTTTAATCTGACACTGTTTGAACCTATTCCGCGAGATGCTGACAAGGGAGTCGGGTTACTGGAGCCAAAGTGGACGAGTCGTTATCTAGATGATCTGATTTTGAGCCAACAGATCCAACATTCTATTGAGTGGCTGATGCGTGAATTTCGGGAATGGGAAGTGCTAGAGGCGAATGGCTTGCTCCCAGTGCGACGGGTTTTGTTTTGTGGTCCATCTGGATGTGGTAAAACAGCAGCAGCCGAAGCCATTGCCGCAGAATTAGGATTGCCTCTGCTATATGTTCGCTTTGATGCGGTTGTTTCATCACTGCTAGGTGAAACGGCTGCTAATCTCCGCAGAGTCTTTGACTATGCTCAAAGAGGACAGTGGGTGATGTTTTTTGATGAGTTTGACGCTATAGGTCGTTCGCGGGACGATCCGACAGAGCATAGTGAGATTAAGCGAGTTGTTAATTCATATCTCCAAATTGTGGATAACTTCAGTGGCAGATCTCTAGTTATTGCGGCAACCAACTTTGAGCAGGCTTTAGATCCAGCCGTTTGGAGAAGGTTTGATGATATAATTCGTTTCGAGAAACCGACGAATGAGCAGCTTAAGCAGTTGGTCAAAAAAAGATTAATCCCTCTAAAATTTAAAGCGTCACAAGTCAATGACATTGTGAGTCATCTCTCCAACTCAACTTATGCAGACGCCGAGCGAGTTTGTCTCGATATCCGTAAGTCATGTGCTATTCAGGGTACTCGGCAAATCACCCAGGAAGATGTGGCGGAAGCTGTCTCTCGATATTCTTATCGTCAGGCTATCCTGGAAAAAGCATATAAGAGTCCTATAGCAACAATTGATAAAGATTAAAAAATTATGCCAACACTTAAACCGGGTTCGGGTCAGTATTTGCACATTGAGTTTGTTCGGGATGTAAGACGTCAACCCGATAGGCGGCGAGCAAACCATAAGTTTCCCAGACCAAAACCTCCCACACCAGAAGACCTTCATCAACATGCTCAAGATGTTTCTCAAGGTATAACTGAGGCAGTTCAACAAATATCTCAAGTTCGTCAAGGTTGTGGAATAGAGCCTTCCAAACTTTTCGTTTTAGAGTTCAATAGTGTCAATCTTGATCTGCGAGAGATTTTTGAGCAGCGTTTTAAGGCTTGGGTTGTTAGCGAATATAAGGATAAGGTTGGAAACCAAGAACGATATCGGTTTCTTGTTCAATTTCCTACTGAAACGTCTCGTCAGCATTTACGAGAAGAGATTCGACTCTATAGAACAGAAGCTAATAATATTGAAGTTTTGCCTTTAAAGAAGAGGCAAGAATTTTGTGACGCTCTACAAGCCGTGCGTTCTGTATCGCGAGATGAAAGAATTGGAGTGCGTCTCCGTGAAGAGGGATTTCCTGATGTTGAGTCATTCTATGTAGATGTTGATCTTTGGCATCCTGGAGATCCCTCAGATGCTCGCCAAGTGCTAAATGATATCCGCTCAATGTGTGCCAAGTATGGCGGTGCATTAACAGAGGAAGTACGCACATCCAGTTTGCTGCTAATTAAAGTTTATGGTTCTAGACAATTAGCTGAAGTTCTTCTGGAGTTAGACTGGGTTGCTCGTGTTGATCTTCCTCCTAAATTGTCACAAGCTTACTCGCAAATCTTTGGTGAGATTACACTTCCTGACCCTGTACCAATTCCTTTGGATGACGACCCTCTTGTCTGTGTAGTAGATAGTGGTGTGATATCAGGACATCCATTACTGGCAAATTGGGTGATTGAAGAGCGGGATTTTGATACTGGAGAAAACACGACAACTGACTTGAATGGTCATGGAACCTCGGTTGCAGGTTTAGTTGTCCACGGTGATATTACCAAGTGTATCGAAAGTCACCAATGGCAACCTAGAGTTAGGATTTGTAGTGCGAAAGTGCTATGCCATAATCGTATTTCAAAAGAAGTTGATATCCCAGCAAACCGCCGTGCAGAGTTGATTATCGAAGATGCTATTCGATACTTTGTTCATGAAAGGCAGTGTTCAATATTTAATCTTTCAATTGCTTCAAGAGATGAAGTATACCATCGAGGGGGGCAGTTTCAGTGGGCAGAGAAACTCGATGAATTAGCGAGAGAACTAGATATTGTTATCGTTCAAGCTACTGGGAACCGTCCAGACCCTCCGATACCAGAAGCCGTTTATACAAGAGAGGAAGCTCAGAAAGCTATCCGAGAAAATTTATTAAATGATGAGAATCAAAGAATTTGTAATCCTAGTACAGCCGCTCTTGTTCTTACCGTTGGTGCAATAGCTAGATCAGATGCACTGGGGCATCACCAACAGAATACAGGTCCTCGGTTAAAAGATGCTTTCGCAGGTGTGCCAGCTAATGCACCAGCACCCTTCACGAGAACTGGTCCGGGGCTTGTTTATGGAGTCACAAATTTTGCAGTTAAACCTGAAATTGTAGCCTATGGAGGAAATTGGGCAATTCAGACAATGGCTGGAGGTAGTCCCCGTTGGAATCGGTCTTTCATATTTTTAGGAGAGCCAACCCTGCAAAGAGAGAGCAATGGACGATTTATTACCGCAAGAAATGGCACTTCTTTTGCCTGTCCCCATGTTGCTCATGCTGCTGCTATTGCTGCTGTTAGCTTAAAGGCAACTCTTGGGCAAAGACCATCTGCGAATTAAATTCGTGCGTTGGTGGGTAGCGCAACTATTGCTCCTCCATGTCCTCCAGATTGGTTAGATGATGAGAAAGAAACACTTCGTTTAGTGGGTTACGGAATGTGTTCAGTAGACGACTTAACTTGGTCTAAAAAAAATCAAGTTCGTTTAGTTGCGATGGATGAGGTTGAGTTAGATAAACTTCACATCTATCGTGTAGCTGTTCCTCAAGTGTTTCTTTTCACCAAAGGAAAGAGAGGTATCACGGTTGCACTTGCTTATGACCCTCCAGTTCAATCCAGTCGAAAAGAGTATCTTGCCAATACAATGTGGATTGAGGCATTGCATGGACTAACGACTGAAGAGGTGGAAATATATCGAGCTAGAAATGCCGCACAAGATGTTGATCTTCTTCCTCCTGGCAAGGAAATAAAACTACGACCTCCCAAAACTGACGTTCAGTGGTCAACACTGCAAGTTAGAAGGATAAAGTGGTCAAGAAAACCGAAACTAATAATACCTGATGGTGAGACGGAACCAGTTATTCATTTTGTTGTCGGTTGTCAGCAAAGATTCCCGACAGGATTTGACTATAAACAACGATATGGTTTAGTTGTTCTATTTTGGCATGAATCCGAGGAGATAGAGTTATACCAAGCGTTACGAAATCGAGTAACTCTCAAAGCGGCTCGTGTACGAGTGGGGGCTTGATATAAATGATTTAATGTGATAGTTTTGAGTCAAAAATTTTAGCTAAATCATATCGTAATCCTTGACCCATATAAAACTTTAATAGAGCATCCAATGACATATCTCGACTAGCCGCCACTTTTTTGAGAGACTCCACTGTGTCTGTAGGAATCTTGAGTGATATTGTCTCAGTCGCCCGTGGATGCAAGCGCAATTCAAAGGTTTCTTCAGGCTGGTTCATAGAATTTTCGGTTAATACAAGTATCAATACAAGCAGAATTGTCTACACTCTACCTATTCTCTATGATGACGATTCGGTGCAGTTAATCCGACTCACTCAAAAGCCGTGATAGGTATTTCTACTCAAGACCTATAAGGATTTCTGATAAAGCCTCTGGGGTTAATCGTGTAAAAATGAAGAAAAAATAAATCTTTTAATAAGTCTTGCTGATACAGGAGTCAACATCAATGGTAGTACTCACCGATCGCACCCAGAAGCGCTTAACCATGCAGACGGGCGAAATCGCGCCAGATACAACGGCTATCCGTTCCCTAGATTGGGATCGCGATCGCTTCGATATTGAGTTTGGGCTGCAAAACGGCACCACCTATAACTCGTTCCTGATTCGGGGTGAGAAAATTGCCCTGGTGGATACATCCCATGAAAAGTTTCGTGAACTTTACTTAGATACCCTCAAGGGACTCATTGAACCCAGCCAGATTGATTATCTGATTATTAGCCACACCGAACCCGATCACAGTGGCTTAGTTAAGGATATCGTCCAACTCGCGCCAGAGATTACCGTCGTCGGGTCAAAAGTTGCCATTCAATTCCTGGAAGACTTGGTGCATCACCCCTTTAAACAGCAAATCGTGAAAAACGGCGATCAACTGGACTTAGGCAAAGGGCATGTGTTGGAATTTGTCAATGCCCCCAACCTGCATTGGCCCGACACCATCTTCAGCTACGATGCCGGAACCCAAGTCATGTTTACCTGTGATGCCTTTGGGATGCATTACTGTTCTGATAGCACCTACGACGAAGACATGAGTGCCATAGAAGCCGACTTCCGCTTCTACTACGACTGCTTAATGGCACCCAATGCCCGTTCCGTTCTCTCCGCCCTGAAACGGATGGATAAACTCCCAGAAGTAACCACCGTCGCCACGGGTCATGGTCCGTTGTTATCTCATCATGTCACCGAATGGTTGGATCGGTATCGGCGCTGGAGTCAAGCCCAGGCAAAAGCAGAAACCTCTGTGGTAGTCTTTTACGTATCCGATTACGGATATAGCGATCGCCTATCCCAAGCCATTGCCCGAGGCATCACCAAAACTGGGGTGGGCGTGGAAATGATGGACTTAAAATCGACTGATCCACAAGAAGTCCAAGAAACCGTCAGTCGCGCCGGGGGAATTGCCATTGCTATGCCTCCCGCCTCGAATAAAGCCGCCACAGCTGCTGTGAGTACCATCCTCGCTGCCGTAAAATCCAAGCAAGTCGTGGGTATCTTTGAATCTTATGGGGGGGATGACGAACCCATAGACCCCCTACTGAGTCAATTCCGCAACCTGGGACTCAAAGAAGGATTTGCCGCGATTCGGGTCAAAGAAACCCCCACCGAAGCCATCTATCAACTCTGCGAAGAAGCCGGAACAGATATGGGGCAACTTCTTACTCGCGATCGCGAAATTAAGCAACGGAAATCCCTGGATAGTGATCTCGACAAAGCCCTAGGACGGATCAGTGGCGGACTTTATATTATTACCGCCCAAAAAGGTGATATTAAAAGTGCCATGTTAGCCTCCTGGGTATCCCAAGCCAGCTTCAAACCCCTCGGCTTAACCATTGCGGTGGCGAAAGATCGGGCAATTGAGTCGTTAATGCAAGTAAGCGATCGCTTTGTGCTAAATATTCTAGAAGAGGGCAATTATCAGGCATTAATGAAGCACTTCCTCAAGCGCTTTCCCCCTGGTGCTGATCGGTTTGAAGGGGTGAAAACTCAAACAGCGACGAATGGATCGCCGATTCTTACGGATGCGTTGGCTTATGTGGAATGTAAGGTGGAAAGTCGCATGGAGTTGAGTGACCATTGGATTGTATATGCCTCCGTTGATGCCGGACGAGTGTCTAAGGCGGATGCGCTGACGGCGGTTCACCATCGTAAAGTGGGGAATTACTATTAAAACGCAGAGGAACGCAGAGGTCAACGCAGAGGGGCGCAGAGGGATGAGTGAGAATGAGGTGTCGGGAAAAGTGATTGGGTTGGCGATGAAGGTACACACGGCGTTGGGACCGGGTTTATTAGAGTCAGCATACGAAGCCTGTTTGAGGTATGAACTGAACAAGGCTGGCTTAAACTTTGAACCCCAGAAACCATTACCGTTAGTCTATGAAGAGATTCGCCTCGAATGTGGATATCGAGTCGATTTACTCGTCGAAAACAAAGTCATGGTTGAACTCAAAGCCGTTGACGCCCTGCATCCCATCCACACCGCCCAACTCCTAACCTACCTCAAACTCTCCCACCATAAACTCGGACTCCTAATCAACTTCAACGTCATCCACCTCAAAGACGGCATCAAACGAGTCGTCAATAACCTCTAACCCCCTCTGCGAACCTCTAACCCCCTCTGCGAACCTCTGCGCTTTCCTCTGCGTTCCTCTGCGTTAAAAAACCATTCACCCATCACCCCCAACTAACCTATGAACTCTCCTACCCCTCGCGACGTTCAAGTCCTCCCCATCGCCTCCGACACCACCGTTCTCCGTTCCCGGACGTGGGATAGACTCAAATTTGAAATCGAATATGCCCTGCAACGCGGCACCACCGCCAATTCCTATCTGATTCAAGCGGATAAAATCGCCCTGATTGACCCTCCTGGGGAATCCTTCACCGAAATCTTTTTAACCGAACTGCAACGCCGGATTGACCCCAAACAAATCGATTATGTGATACTCGGTCACGTTAATCCCAACCGAGGCGTTACTCTAAAAGCCTTACTCAAACTCGCCCCTCAGATACAATTTGTCTGTTCCAATCCCGGTGCGATCGCGCTGCGTGGTATCTTAGATGCACCGGATTTAAAAGTAACTGTGGTACGGGGGGATGAAACCCTGGATTTAGGCAAGGGTCATCATCTACAATTTATCCCCACCCCCAACCCTCGTTGGCCCGATGCCCTTTGTACCTACGACCCCCATACAGAAGTTCTATTTACCGATAAGTTATTTGGTGCTCATCTGTGTGGTGATCAAGTATTAGATGAAGGTTGGACAACGATTAGCGAACACCGCCGCTATTATTTCGATTGCGTTATGGCACCCCATGCGCGACAGGTGGAAAAGGCGCTGGATAAGTTGGAGGAGGTGCAAGCAAGGATTTATGCTACAGGTCATGGGCAATTGGTACGCTATAGCTTAATTCCCCTGACCCAATCCTATCGCCAGTGGTGTGAGAGGCAAAAAACACAGGACATCACCGTCGCCCTGTTGTATGCTTCTGCTTATGGGAATACCGGTACCGTTGCCCAGGCGATCGCACGGGGGATGACTAAAGCTGGGGTTGGTGTAGAATCGATTAACTGCGAAATCGCTGACCCGGAAGAGATTCGCACCGCCGTAGAGAAAGCCGAGGGGTTTGTTATGGGTTCTCCTACTTTAGGGGGTCATGCACCCACCCAGATTCAAACGGCTTTGGGTATTGTTTTATCAACGGCGACGAAAACTAAACTGGCGGGTGTTTTTGGGTCTTTTGGCTGGAGTGGTGAAGCAATTGATTTGATTGAAAATAAGTTTAAGGATGCGGGGTATCAGTTTGGCTTTGAGACGATTCGGGTTAAGTTTAAGCCCACTGAAGCCACACTGAAATACGCCGAAGAAGCGGGAACAGATTTTGCCCAAGCCTTGAAGAAAGCCAAGAAATCCCGCAAATCCCGCCAACCTGTCAGTGATGCCCAAGTTGCCCGCACAGAACAGGCTGTGGGGCGGTTAATTGGGTCACTTTGTATTATTACGGCGAAGCAGGGAGAACTCACGGGGGCGATGTTGGCAGATTGGATTTCCCAAGCCACTTTTACTCCACCGGGTTTAACTATTGCAGTGGCGAAAGATCGGGCGATTGAGTCGTTAATGTATCAGGGGGATCAATTTGTGGTGAATATTCTGGAGGAAGGGAAGCATTTGGGGTTAATGAAGCATTTCCTCAAACCCTTTGCCCCAGGGGAAGACCGATTTGCGGGGGTGGCGACGGGGACGGGTGAAAATGGTTGTCCGATTCTTAGCGATGCTTTGGCTTATGTGGAATGTACGGTGGATAATCGGATGGAATGCGGGGATCATTGGTTGATTTATGGGGTGGTGACGAATGGCAAGGTGTTATCGGAGGGGGTAACGGCGGTGCATCATCGTAAGTCGGGGACACATTATTAGTGCAGGGGGATGGGGGGATAGGGTATTTTTTTAACGCAGAGGAACGCAGAGGGAAAGCGCAGAGGAACGCAGAGGGGGTTAGCGGTTGGGGTGCAAGTTTTATCGGTATGGAGAAGATAAAGTTGGGTTGATAATTGAGAGGCGTTCAGGAGGAATGTCTCTATGTTTTGCTTGCCACGAATGGCTATTACTGGACATATCCTAGAGGATGGCGGTTGGGTCAATGTCAAGATAGAGGTTAAGGCTATGGGATAGGAGACTGATGGGATGGAATTGATTACCGGGTTAGGAGGGTTTGTTTTTGTCGCCGCCCTATCGGGGATTATTGGGAATAAGGCGGATTTGGGGTTGGATACTTTAATCAGGATGATGAATCGCCTGAAACCTGGGGAGACGCCGACGATACAAAGGGCGGTGGGGCGGGCGTTTTTGTTGGCGCAGCAAAGTTTGGTGGAAGATTGTCGGAGTGAATTGATTGGTGAGAATAAAAGTATCTGGGATTGTCCACCTCAGTACAAAAATGAGGTAAGTTGGCTAGACCACAAGTTAAAACGGCTAAAGGCGGATTTGCAGAAGCTGGAAAAAGGGGAATTTGGCGAATTAGCGGCGACACCTGTAGCGGATATTGACTCCCTGTTAACCTCAGATGGGGCTGGGGATACGGTTCAGGTGGTACGTCAGCAACTCAAGGTAATTTTACAGCAGGAGCATGCGATCGCACTTTACCAAAAGGTGGCTGTAACGCCCCAGGTGGGATTGTTTGAACGGATGTGTGCCTGTTTCGCAGTGGAGATGCAGCAGAATCCGGTACTGCGGGAGATGATTCAGGGACAATTGCTGACTCAGATTAATTCTAATTTGAAACGCCAGCAGGTGACGGTTGAGGATATCGAAACCTCTCTGACACATCTAGGGCGAGACATGGGCGAAATTAAAGGCTGCTTAGAATGTATCCATAACCAGTTATCCACACATCCGGCGGTTCCGCTTCAGTTTCAATCCCTGATTGCGGAGAAGACAGAAGGATTTGTCGGGCGGGAGTTTGTATTTGGGGCAATTCAGGACTTCTTACAACAACAGCCGAACGGTTATTTTATTATTGAAGCTGATCCCGGTGTCGGCAAAAGTGCCATATTAGCCGAATATGTGCGACAGACCGGATGTGTGGCATACTTTAATGTGCGATCGCAAGGCATCAATCGCGCTGATGATTTCCTCAAGAGTGTTTGCCGCCAGTTAATTGAACGCTATCAGTTACCTTATGATTTGCCTTTGCATCCAGAGAATACCCGCGATGGCAATTTCTTAGCGCGACTGTTAACCGAACTTGCCCCTAAACATTCCCCCGTCGTGATTGCGGTGGATGCGTTGGATGAGGTGGAGATGAAGAGTCAAACAGATGGGGCGAATGTTCTCTATCTTCCCCAGTCTCTACCCAATGGAGTTTATTTTATCTTGACAAAACGCCAGACGTATGTTCCATTAACAGTGAATAAGCCCTACCTATTTAATTTAATGGAGTATGGGGCAGAAAGTTTACAAGACGTACAGCGTTATATTGAGCAACAGGTTCAGAAAAAGCCCTCGTTACAACAATGGGTAGAGAATCAGGGACAAGACACAGCCACCTTTATCACCACTCTGGCACAAAAGAGCGATCGCAACTTCATGTATTTGCGCTATGTCTTAGAAGATATCGAGTCTGGCGCGTATCAGGATTTAAATCTTGCCAACTTACCCCAAGGCTTACAGCAATATTATTACCAGCATTGGCAACGCATGGGGATGACAGCTAAACCCTTACCGCGAACTAAGATTAAAATCGTCTATGTTTTAGCGGAAGCCCGGAAACCTGTATCATCCTCACTGATTTCCCAATTTGCCGGAGAAGATGCGTTAACGGTGCAGGAAGTTTTGGATGATTGGGATCAATTTTTACGGGAGGAACAGATTGAAGGACAAACCCGCTACAGTATTTATCATGCCAGTTTCCAGGATTTTCTCCATCGTAAGGAGATAGTTAAAAAGGCGGGGATAACGATTCGAGATATTAATGCGTTGATTGCCGATAATTTAGCCGAGGAATTAGGATTGTAATTAAAGTTTGTAGTTGCGCTTTAGCGCCATAAACGCTCAAATCTCCCACGATAAGTTAGCGCTAAACTCAAGTCTCACCAACCGCCTTAGGTTCAAACCCAAGGAACCAAAAGCGAAAGTCTACTAAAGTGGACTAAAATCCATATTCAGTCAGCTTTAGCTGACTTGAGCTATTAGCCCGGAGTTTGAACTCCGGGCGGGTGTTCAATAAGCTTTTTAGGAGACACAGCAATCATGACCATCACATCCCCAAAAATGACGCTTGAGGAGTATCTTAACTATAACGACAGGACAGATACTCAGTATGAACTGGTTAATGGAGAATTAATCGTTATGCCACCAGAAAGCGATTTAAATCAGCGCATTGTCATGTTTTTACTGAGCCATTTTCTCCAACAAGGAATTCCCTCCTATCGCTTGCGAATTGGGGCGGAAATTGTGGTGAGTGGTTCACGAGCAACAACGCGCTTACCCGATTTAATGGTACTTTCTGAGGAACTGGCAACGGCGTTAGAGGGAGCAAGTCGGTCTACAATAATTATTGATATGCCCCCGCCTCAGTTAGTGGTTGAGGTGGTGTCACCGGGACAAGAAAATGCAGACCGAGATTATCGGTATAAACGTTCTGAATATGCAGCGCGGGGGATTGCCGAATATTGGATTGTTGACCCAATACAACAACGGGTTACAGTGCTAGAGTGGGTGGAAGGGCTTTATGAGGAGCGGGTTTTTCCGGGTAATCAGCAGATTATTTCACCGATGCTACCGGATTTGGATTTAACGAGTGAAAGAGTGATTAATGCTGGAGGTTGATATTAACTCACCTGTTCAGTTTGTTATTATTGATCCATCAACTGTTGTGCCGATCCTCCTCTTCTTTTATAGATCCCCCTCTTCCCTTGAGATCCCCCTTCCGTCCCCCTATTAGATCCCCCTTCCGTCCCCCTTCAAAAGGGGGAGACCAAAGGATGCTTCGCTTTTGTTCCATGGGTGAGACCAAATGTTGCTTCGCTTTTTGTTCCATGGGGGAGACCAGATGTTGCTTCGCTTTTATGGTACAGGAGAACAATAAATTACAGCATATTACAGGTTTATGAGGTATACCTAAATTATAGAAAAAGGATAACTAATCAGCGACAATGGATAAAATAACCAATAAATTACCTCACGAACTTAACAACCACTGGTATCAAAGTCCCCCTTTTTAAGGGGGATTTAGGGGGATCTAAACGACTCAATTCCGTGAGTTCTGTGATTCTCTTCTCCCTCTTGTCCCCGTCTCTCCAATTCCAGATGTACTCTCAACCAAGATAGTCATGGGTGAATTAAGGCAAAAATTGGCGACAATGTCACCAGAAAGGCAACGATATGCCTTAGAAACCCTACCGACTCATTTTGGCGAAGCGGGACAGTTTCAGCGATTGCATCGTTTGCTAACTGATTTTGATTTTATCGAGGCGAAATTGGATGCCTTGGGCGTGCAGTCGCTGATTCAGGATTATGAATTCGTCGAAAACCCAGAAACGCTGAGATTGATTCAAGGGGCGCTGCGGTTATCGGCGCATATTTTGGTAGAAGATAAGACGCAACTGGCAGGACAACTATGGGGTCGCTTAATCTCGTTTAAGATGCCGGAGATTCAAGCGATGCTGCAACAGATAGAGCAGAGGAAGCAACCTTGGCTGCGACTTTTGACTCCAAGCCTAATATCACCTGGGGGAGCGTTGCTACGCACTTTTGAAGGTCACAGGAGTTCAATAAGTTCTATTGTCGTCACACCCGATGGCAAACAATTAATTTCTGGCTCACTTGATCACAGTATTAGAATCTGGAATTTTCAAACAGGAGAGCAACTACTAACTTTGACAGGTCATAGCGAATGGGTAAATGCCATAGCACTGACACCAGATAGTAAGCGAGTAATTTCTGGTTCATCAGATAAAACAATCAAAGTTTGGGATGTCAATACAGGAAGAGAAATTTTGACTCTTGAAGGTCATACAGATGCTGTCGTATCTGTCGCAGTTACGCCAGATGGCAAGCGGTTAATTTCTGGTTCATGGGATAAGACTATTAAACTATGGGATTTAGAAAACGGAAAAAATATAAAAACAATAAAGGCTCATACAGATAGAGTAAAAATTGTCTCTATCACTCCAGATGGTAAGTTGCTAATCTCTTCTGGATTACAGGAGCAACCTATCAAACACTTTCCTTGTGACACTATAAAAGGCTGGAATTTGGCAGATCTAACAGAAGTTTTTACGTTATGGAGTAATCCGGAGTTTCTGGAAAATATAGCGATCAGCCCGGATGGAAAATATCTAATTTCTGCTGGAATTGACACGATCATTTGGAATCTAGAAACAAGAGAACATATTTTTACTTTCTGTCCAGAAATAGAACGGGTAGGATCATCGGTAAGTACTCTGACAGTAACCCCCGATAGTAAGTTACTAATTTCTGGCTTAGCAAACGGTGTTATCCAGATTTTAGATCTGAATACGAAAAAAGAGCTTGTCACTTGGAACGGTCATGTTGGTGCGATATTTTCTTTGGTTATGACACCAGATGGCAAACATTTGATATCTGGTTCAAGTGACCAGACGATAAAAATTTGGGATTTGGAAGCCGTTAAGGCAAAAAAAATCTTGATTCAGAATGAACGTATAGAGGCGATCAAAACCATTACAGTGACACCGGATGGTCAACAAGCAATTTCTGGTTCAGAGGATGGTTACATTAAAGTCTGGAATTTAGAAAATGGGAAAAAATCAAATACATTTACAGATGTTAATAACTTTAGAAATTCCGTACATGATTTGGTCGTCACACCAGATGGTAAGCAAGTGATTGCTGGGTTGCGTTCTGGCAACATTGAATCCTGGAATTTAAAAACAGGAAAGAACCTAAAAACCTTTAAAGGTCATACCCGTCATGTAAACGCTATAGCAGTTACACCCGATGGTAAGCAATTAATTTCAGGTTCAGCAGACATGACAGTCAAGATTTGGAATTTAGAAACCGGAGAGGAGGCTTTTACTTTTACAGAGCATACTGGCTATGTATGGCATGTGAAAGTCACACCAGATGGTAAACATATAATTTCTAGTTCGATGAATCAAACTATTTATTGGGAACTCGAAACAAAAAAAATAATTTATACCCAAAACGGTTTTGCGAACTGGAGAAAGACAATAGTAGTTGATCCACCTAGAAAATGGGAAATATATATTGTATCTGGTACAATAAAAATATTTAATTTGGAAACTAAAAATTTGATTACTAGTTTCACTGGAGATACTTGGTTAAATTGCTATGCTATTGCACCTGATGGGATCACAATTGTTGCAGGTGAGGCATCAGGGCGGCTACATTTTCTGCGGTTAGAAAATAGCAGCGCATTTGATAGCGAATGTAACAGATAAGTCAATCTTGAGCGATCGCCTGATTGCAGATTAGATCAGCCAAACAAAGATTATCAAACACCGTCTTTTTACCTGCCGATCGCGGTATAGTGTGTTCAAACTCAAAAGTCGTGGCAGTAATGTTACAAAGAAATGATCAGGCTGAATTAAACATTACCACCTAATAGTTGTTCAGCCGTAAGTTCGAGGCGAGGAAATATCCCCGATTGAATCAAATCGCTGCAAACAAACTCCACCGCGTCATACCAACCTTCGACTAACGTGAGAACCGTGATTTTAGCATTTAGAGGATCAACAATCCAATATTCAGGAATATCTAAAACGCTATATTCGGCTCGTTTTGCACGATAGTCGGTGCTTTTTGTCGATTCGCTGACGACTTCAACAACGAGTAGAGGTGGGGGTTCATTTAATTCAATAACGGCTTCGCGATTTTGCAGTTTACGCCACTGTTCTGGAGGAATCACAACGACATCGGGAATACGAACGGTATCCCATCGACCAGCGCGGGGAGAACGCACGCCGACGACTCCAGCCAAGGCTGTCCATTCTTGTCCTATTTGAGCGCATTGGTTATCAAAGGTGCGTTCCAAAAATTTTGAAATGGCTCCATGTTTTCCAGTACCCAAACTCATCGGGACTGGCTCTCCATTAACCAGTTCATAGCAAGTGTCTGTCCCGTCGTCGTACTTCAAGTATTCTTCAAGAGTCAGGCGGTTGGTGGTTGTCAGCATGGCAGGTTGGGGAAGAGTATATCAAATAAACTACCCAGACCTGCTATCGCAGAGGTCTGGGTTTTCAGTAGCCCTGAAGTCATCAAACAAGTTAAGCTGAACGTATCTGGGAGTTCTGTTTAACTTGCACGATAACCCCGTGCCTCCAGGCTGGTTTATAGACAGCCCCACAAGTGCAATATTATTGGCTCCATTA
>NZ_JAVJZI010000261.1:0-37219 GCF_040223135.1 Coleofasciculus sp. G3-WIS-01 | reverse complement strand
ATAGCAAGCGCCATAGCGGTTAGGACACATCATTTATGTAGAGACGCGCCATTATGTAGAGACGCGCCATTATGTAGAGACGCGCCATTATGTAGAGACGCGCCATGGCGCGTCTCTACAATGGTGACGAAAGTCCTAATCAATGTGTCTACTGCTATAAACCTCCGGGATAACCCCAAACCCAAACACCCCACTACGAGTAAGCCAAGTAGAAGAGAGGATTCAGGAACTAGAGAACAGAGGTTCATATCATCGGATTTGGCATGATCTATCCCCAGTAGGAGAATTCCGCTGAAATCTTTGGATAAACTGCACAGCAGACGAGTACCGCTACCAACGCAAGTCAAAATTTCCTGTAATTTGAATTTATAAAATATGACAATAACTACTTCAACAGCCAAAGCTTCTTTATCTCAACCGGAAATTCCTGTTGCTCAAGTGCGCCAAAATCAGGGCGGCGAACTCGACGCGATCGCGAAATATCGCCGTGCGGCTAACTACCTAGCAGCGACTCAAATTTATCTCAAAGATAATGTTCTCTTACGCGAACCCTTAAAACCAGAACACATTAAAGATCGTTTACTCGGTCACTGGGGGACTTGTCCCGGCATTAATCTAGTCTATGCCCATCTCAACCGACTGATCCGGCGTTACGATGCCAATATGTTTCTAGTGACTGGACCCGGACATGGTGCGCCCGCGAACCTGGCTAACCTTTACCTGGAAGGATCGTTACAGGATTACTATGATGACCTTAGCTTCGATGAAGCTGGGGTATATCGATTGGTGAAGCAATTTTCTTGGCCCCGTGGCTTTCCCTCTCACCTGTATCCGGGGATTCCTGGCACCATTCACGAAGGCGGAGAATTGGGCTACGCCTTGGCGACAGCATTTGGGGCGGTAATGGATAACCCGGATCTAGTCGTCGCTTGTATCGTTGGCGATGGTGAGTCAGAAACCGGACCCACTGCTACAGCATGGCATGGAACAAAATTCATTGATCCGGCTGAATCCGGGGCAGTTTTACCGATTTTGCATCTGAATGGGTACAAAATTGCCAGCCCGTCTATTTTTGGCACGATGAGTGATGAGGAATTACTGCATCTGTTTACCGGGTACGGCTACCAAGTGCGAATTGTCGAAGATGAGGACTTGGATGCTGATATGTATGCTTCCATGGATTGGGCATATCAAGAAATCAGTCGGATTCAACAAGCCGCCCGTTCCGGGAACCGCCTCAGTAAACCCCGTTGGCCCCTAATCATCTTGCGATCGCCTAAAGGATGGACGGGGATTAAAGAAGCAGACGGTGTACCGATTGAAGGGAATTTCCGTTCTCACCAAGTTCCCCTCAAAGAGGTTAAAAGTAATCCCGAACATCTAGAACTGCTCGAAAATTGGTTCCGTTCCTACCATCCTGAGGAACTCTTTGACGAAAAAGGACAACCCTTACCCGACATTTTAGACCAATGTCCTCAAGGGGAACGACGCATGGGCAGCAATCCCCATACCTTCGGTGGGCGTGTGCGTCAACCCTTGGATTTACCGAATATTTTTAACTACGCTCTCCCCGTAGAACACCCACAAGCAGAAGAAGGGTGTAAACAGGGTGAGAGTAGCATTAGTAATACTTATGAGGCGGGAAAATACCTGCGGGATGTGATTCAGCAAAATCCCAACAACTTCCGTATTTTCTGCCCCGACGAACTCGAATCCAACCGTCTTCACAAAGTCCTTGACGTTACCCAGCGGAACTATCAGTGGCCCACTGGACCCTTTGATGGCGAGATTGGACCGGATGGGGGACGAATTATCGAAGTGCTGAGTGAACATACCTGTCAGGCGTTCTTACAAGGCTATCTCCTCACCGGGCGACATGGTTTATTCCCCTCCTACGAGGCATTTTTGGGCATTATCACCACGATGATGGATCAATATGCCAAGTTCTTAAAATATTCCCAGGAATTCTCCTGGCGTCCGCCTGTATCGTCTCTGAATTACTTAGAAACCTCAACCCTGTGGCGACAGGAACATAATGGTTTTTCTCACCAAAATCCTGGCTTTATTAATAGTGTTTTGGATCAGCAAGCCGACTATGCCCGGGTTTATTTACCCCCAGATGCGAACTGTTTACTCAGTACGATTGACCACTGCTTGGAGAGTACAGGCTATGTCAATTTAGTCATTTCCAACAAAAATCCTCTACCTCAATGGTTGTCCATGGAGGAGGCGATCTCACATTGTCGGGCAGGCGGTTCAGTTTGGCAATGGGCGAGTACCGATGATGGGGTTAATCCCGATGTGGTACTGGTGGGAATTGGTGATTGTCCCACGTTAGAAGTCATGGCAGCCGCGCAAATCCTGAGGCAAGAATTACCGGAGTTACGGGTGCGAGTGGTTAACGTGACGGACTTATTAATTCTTGAACAAAATTCCACTCATCCTCATGGGTTAGACGATGAAATGTTTACTGCCCTATTTACCCCCGATAAACCTGTTATTATCAATTTCCACGGTTATCCTTCGCTGATTAAGCAATTGTTATTTGGGCGTCCAACTATTGAGCGATTCCAGATTAATGGGTATCAGGAAGAAGGGACAACCACCACACCCTTTGATATGCAAGTCCGCAATGGTACGAGTCGTTATCACTTAGTTATGCAAGCGATTCGCTTAGCCGCACGACAAAATCCTTACGTTTCAGCACAGGCAAATAACCGAGTTCGTCATTATGAATATGTGCTAGCGGCTCACGGGCAATATATCGGTGAGAATGGCGAAGATCCTGAAGAGATTACCAATTGGCAGTGGTGTTAATTTTTCAGGGAACAGTTCTGTAGGGGCGGGTTTGACTATTATCCTTTTTTGTGACCCAGATGCGATTAAACCCGCCCCAATTGTTCCAGACGTAGCGTGCCCCAATTGTTCCAGACGTAGCATGTTACGTCTCCCAATTGTTCCAGACGTAGCGTGCTACGTCTCTACAGCTCCATTCCTTTGTTATCAGAATCAGGGATGAAAATATTAGTATTAAATGCGGGTTCTAGTACCCAGAAAAGTTGTTTGTATGAGATTGGTGAATCTTTGCCAAATTCTCCACCAGAACCAATATGGGAAGCCAAAATTGATTGGACTGGAAAGTCAGACACAGAGCTATTAAAGGTTAAGAATTCTAACGGGAAGTCGCTGGAGGAACGCCTACCCACCGATGACCGAATTAAGGCGATTTCTCAAATGTTGAATACACTCTGGCGCGGTCAAACTCAAGTCATTTCCCAACTGAGTGACATTGATGTGGTAGGACATCGGGTGGTTCGTGGCGGCGATAAATACCATCAACCAACATTTATTAACGCTGAAGTGAAAGATGCGATCGCGTCTCTGTCTCCTCTGGCTCCATCCCACAACCCAGCGAATCTAGAAGGAATTGAGGCGATAGAGAATATTTTACCAGATATGCCCCAAGTGGCTGTATTTGATACTTCATTTCATGCTCAAATTCCCTTACCCGCCGCTATTTATCCAGGTCCCAAAGAATGGCTGGATCAAGGAATACGTCGTTATGGTTTTCATGGTATAAGTCATCAATACTGTCTGGAACGAGTTGCTCAGTTGTTGGCAAAAGACGCTAAATCGTTACGAGTAATTACCTGTCATTTAGGGAATGGGTGTTCCTTAGCCGCCATTCGGGATGGGATTAGTATCAATACAACCATGGGTTATACACCTTTAGAAGGGTTAATGATGGGTTCTCGTTCGGGTTCAATTGACCCTTCTATTCTGATTCAACTGATGCGACAGGGGTATAATGCGGATCAATTAGAGCATTTGTTGAACAAAGAATCGGGATTAAAAGGGTTATCGGGAGTGAGTAGTGATATGCGCCAAATAAATGACGCGATCGCGGCAGGTAATCAGCAAGCTAAACTCGCTCTAGATGTCTATATACACCGCCTACGCTTCTATTTAGGGGCGATGTTAACCTCCTTGGGTGGATTAGATGTATTAGTCTTTACAGGCGGGGTTGGTGAACATCAAGCCTCTTTGAGATCTGCTGCATCTGACACCCTAGCGTTTTTGGGACTTAAAATTGACTCAGACAAGAATGAAACCAATCCCGTAGATGCGGATATTTCCACAGAGGATTCAATCGTGCGCGTTTTCGTAATTCATACCCAAGAAGACTGGGCGATCGCGCAATCCTGTTGGAATATGGTTAAAGCGTCGGCTAAGTAATCAAAATCTGTAGGGGAGGGTTTAGCCACAATTGTAGGGGCGGGTTTAGGAACTACAGTCAGCTATTCAGAAAAAACTGAACAACAAAACCCGCCCTTCTCCCCCATAAATTTAGAAATTATCTTATTCATGTTCGTTCCTTGACTCGTAACAATTTGGTGAAGGAGTTTAAACGCATTTTAGCCCGGACTTACGCACAAATGCTCCATATAGCTTGTAGTAGGGAACCTTAGCCCTAGATTCCCTTAGGTAACATGCGTCAACCCAACCCACAGCTTGTATTCGTCTCCTGTAGGGGCGCAAGGCTTGCGCCCTTATGAGTCTCTAACGCTCATAATCCGTTAACGCTTTGGTTAATTCGTAAATTTCATTATTAGCCACAAGATCAACGAGATCAAGACAGCGCGATTGTAACTCCGACTTTTTTGTTTGGCTATATGCAATAGATAGTCAACCGAGCTTCATAGCGGTTACCAATTTTATCGGCTGCGCCACCAGGTAAAGGCATATCGTATCTCTCTCAAACGACTGCGTTAGAAAAGGTTACTGTGTTATTGCTGGCTAGAGTTTCCTTGTCTCTATTATCCGCGATCTTGAAGAAAATCAATGTGCTCGTCACTCACCACATAAACTGTTCTATTATCACTTGTGTGATCTTACTGCAACTGCTCCAACCAATCCACTAAATCTGACACCTCCGAAAAATCCAATAACGCTTCTGCTAACGCTTCCAACTGTACGATAGGTAATCTTCTAACTCGCTCAATTAATACTGGCTCAACCTCACCCAACCGTCGCTTAAGCTGACGGACAATCAAATTCACCTCTCCTGCTCGTGGCTGCTGCTGATCTAACCAATCCGCTAGATCTCCGATTTCAGAAAAATTAAACAACGCCACGGCTAAATTGTCTAACTGCTCAGGAGATAACTCTCGAACCCGTTCGAGCAGTGCTGGCTCAATCTCACCCAGCCGCCAATTGAGCTGACTTCTAATTAATTTAAATGCTCCTTGTTGCAGAATATCTTGATAAATCACAGATCCGCGCATCATATCCTTCCGCAAAAACCGACGAATTAAATCTTTTTCAAACCGTAACCCCGCGAGAATTTCTGTACAACCAGAAATATTTTGTCGCTGCTCCCTATTAGGAATTCTAGCGACTTGTTCCGCTACCTGCGCCAACAATCCTTGAGGCTCCTCTGTTCGCGCCAATGTCGCCAAAGGTAACAGTGTTGGATTAGCTAGAAATGGTGCTGGTTCTTGTTCCCACAAGCGAACCACTCGATAGCGGTGAATCGTTGTCTCGTCTCGATATTCCTCAGTAAAAGCCACTTCATTGGTTGTCTCCTGTAAAAAGATAACCACCTGTACCACAGCACAACGATATTGTCGCTTCAACCTTACCCGATTCAATGGCAAGTAACCAGTCGGCAAATGCGACTGGATATTGTTCCGCCAAATACTTACATACATTGTCGTAACTCAACCGATTGCTTCTCTCCTCACTCCAGCACAATTATGGTTGCTTGAAAAAAGCAATTATACTCCCTTGTGCTTACCGTAACTGTTCAAACCAACCCACTAAATCTGACAAGCCCGAAAAATCCAATAGCGCTTCTGCTAAGGCTTCCAACTGCGCGAATGATGTGTCCTAACCGCTATGGCGCTTGCTATACTTACATACATTGTCGTAACTCAACCTGTTGCTTTTCTCCTCTATTACTTACCCCACCGCCAGAGGATTTAACCAGCGTATAATCTCTAATTTAAGTCGATTTAAGTCACGATAAACGCCTTGCTTCATCCATTGACCGATCGCATCGAAGGGAGTAAATGCGTCTCCCGTTTTCCAGTTGACATCTTGTCCCAAAGGTGTTATGTGATTTCCCGGTAACATTTGCAGCACCACCATATTAGGAAATCGCTGTTGCAGAACAGGTGATAGGATTGCGGTTTGGTCTATCTCGTCATTGATAAATTTAATCAGTAAATTGCGGCGGACGGCGTATTGCTGGGCAATCAGTTCGTTGGTTTGTTGGGGTGAGGGGGTAAATTCAACGTCAAAGGCTGGCTTGATATTCAACTGTTTGAGGAACGTCAACTGATCCAGCACGTTGAACTGTTCCAGAAATGGGATCGCCTGTTTCGCGGGGTAGTTGTTGAAAGAAATCAAAATATTACCCGCCCGTTCCACAGAATACAGACTGCCAATCAGCAGATGCAGTTTACAACCCATGCTATGTCCGACACCGTAGATGGGTAAATACTGTTTCTTGAGTAGTCTTGTGGCTTTGAGGCGATCTAGGGTAGTCTCAAAACGGTTGAGAACTTCCCGGGCGATCGCAACGTGATCTAAGGTATTGATAAATGGCGTAGCTACAACCAGGTAACCCTGACGCCCTAATTGCTCAAGTAGCCAACGGTAGGTGACTTGGGGCGCAGCCGCAATAAATGCCCCACCCAAAAAATGCACGATACCAATGGGACGAGAAGGAATTAAAACCCAGCTACCAGATAGTTCTTGCCAGTCCATAGGAAGATAGGGAAGTTTATATATCTTTATATCTTGACATTCTTCCGGCTGAGTGGCGTTACTTATACCCCTACCCCACGGATTTCGACACCTCCTGTGACAAGTCAGCTCAGAAGCCATACAGCAAAGGAGAAGGACCCTGGGGGAACAGGTAATCATCACTTAACCATTTACCATCATCAAGTATGATTTATATCTTTGATTTAAAATTACTATCCTATAATGCTTTCCTGATTGGATCAGGTCTGTAAACTGTTAGATAAGCTTTTTGTCACTGACTAGGTATATCCCATAGCAATCATGATTAAATCCAAACTGCTTTTGACAAGTATCCTTTCTACCGTAACCGTTACAGGTAGCCTCTTACTGACCACTGTCAGCCCAACTCAAGCCCTCCCTTGTTCCTTTGGTAAAAAAGGTATGTCTTTAACTGCTTCTGGAGAACCTTCTAGTCTGGTTGGTAATAAAATCGACCTCTACAAAAAATTCGGTATCGCTAGTGTTGGTATCGCCGCCGTAGCCGGAGGTTTTGTCGCTGCTAAAAAACTCAAAGCACGTCAGAGTCAACCCACTGAGGCAACTGTCACGGATACGCCCTTATCTGAATCCTTCGAGATTTATAACTTTGCTATACCTGTTCCTCCAGAAGCAGTGGCGGCTTCAACTCCTGAAGCCGAGGCTTCTGAGCGGGATGTCACCTCAGTAAGCTAGTTCAATTGGCTTATTTTGGGTAAGGTGGGTAAGAGCGAGGTGCTTTTCACCAACCTTGCCCTAAAAGGGAAAAGGATTGACCAATCCAGTTTGGACTCAGACACCTAGAGGTGACTTGTCGAGCGCACTTGGGAAATAATGCAAAATTGGCGGGAGTTGATACCCTAGAGGTGTTGACCAAATCCAAGGAAAATAAATATGGCACAAGCTAAAGTCGGTGATACCGTCAAAATTCACTACACAGGGAAATTAAACGACGGTACAGTCTTTGATTCTTCCCTGAATCGCGAACCGATAGAATTCACCATTGATGCTGGACAGGTCATTCCAGGTTTCGAGCAAGCTGTTTTGGGTATGACTCCTGGGGATTCCAAAACCGAAATGATTCCTACTGATAAAGCTTACGGTCCCCATCGCTCAGAAATGGTACTGGAGGTTACCCGAGACAAAATGCCCCCAGACTTGAATCCCGAAATTGGTCAGCAATTACAAATTCAACAACCCAACGGGCGAGTCATTCCAGTGGTGATTACCGATGTCACCGACTCGAATGTGAGATTAGATGCCAACCATCCTCTGGCAGGACAAGACTTAACCTTTGATATTCAGTTAGTTGAAATTTCTTAACCCAAGATTGTCGGCTCTCCCGTACCTACGGTGATAAGCAAACCTGATGATTCTTGAAAACTTGGGGGGTAGTGCTTTCAAAACAATGTTTTTAGGGAAACTATCACAAATAGAGGGTTTTCCAGCACAAGTACAGGAGAGCCGAAAGACAAGGCACAATCAACATCCGCTAAGAACCCGGCGTTTCCGTTACGTAAAACTTACACAAATCTACCAGTAGCTGGTAAAGTCTGCCGTTTACTTCCTGCTTCATTCTGGTGGTGTCGGCACCTTCCCAGTCCACAGGCTAACACCGTCTAACTGGCGGCTTGCTCTAAATTGAGCGATGCGTTCAAATCTCGGTCGCACTCAAACCCACAGTTGTCACACCGGAACACTCGCTCAGATAATGGCATTGAATCTTTTTCGGTGTGGCATTGGGAGCAGGTTTTGGTTGAAGGATACCATCTGTCAACCAAAACCAAGGTGAGAGTGCATACTGGGGAGCGCATTTACTCACCTGGTAATACCACGGGCAAATGGGCTTAACCAGTGCCACCAACCATTTGTGCAGGTCAATTCCAGTGGGGAACTTAATTTTGTCCTCTGGATTGTCCCGATTGTGTAAGAGTATCTGTTTGGTTAAGCCTAACCCCCAATTCCAGGCATGACGGGCAACACCCGCGTGTTTAGCTAACTGCGTTCGCTGTTTGTTGTTCAGTTTTAACTCTGTCTTGAATCCTACTAACATTGATTCGACCCTTCAATGTGATACTTTTATCATACAATCTTATGGTTGCCTTGACAGAACAAATAAGTTCAAAACATTTTTCCGGAAATATCTAGAAATTGCCGGTGAATCAGGCTCTAATCATCAACCCTCACACTGAAACTCGTCATTTCCAAGATTGCCCCGCGTCGCTGCAAATCAAGCATACTGGCTTCAGAAAGTCCCTCGTTCTCTCCAAATCGAGCGTTCTCTACCTCGGTAATCTTCAGATCAACTCCCGTAAGATTGGTATTGCTCAGATTGGTATAGCTTAAGTTAGCCCGATTCAAATTAGCCTGATTTAAGTTAGCACCACTCAGGTTCACACCGAACAGATCAGCACCACTTAGATTAACCCGACTGAGATTGCTTCCCCTCAAATCAGCACCGCTGAGATTCGCACCACTTAAGTTGGTATCGCTTAAGTCAGCCCCAATTAAAAAAGCACCACTTAGGTCAGCGCCCACCATAATAGCTTGCTTTAGGTTTGCGCCAAATAAGTTCGCACCACTTAAGTTGCCTCGACTGAGATTAACTTGAGTGAGATTAACCCGGCTGAGATTAACATCCGCTAAGTCAGCATCCATGAGGTTCGCCTCAATCAAAGTCGCGCCCCTGAGATCTGCATGCATCAGGAAAGTGCGGCTCAGGTTAGCTGCACTTAAATTGACACCGCTTAAGTTAGCCTGTTTAAGGTTAGCGCCACTAAGGTTGACTCGGCTGAGATCCGTATTGCTTAAATCGGCGTCAATCAGTTGAGTACCCCTGAGATCAGCACCACTCAAATCAGCACCAATCAAGTCAGCACCGTTGAGATCAGCACCCATGAGATTGATCTTCCTCAGATTAGCACCCCGAAAATTCCTTTCCCTGGCTAGATAACGCCGCAGGAGTTCGTTAGTATCCATAATGTTTGGGGAAAACTGGAGTTGTATTATCAATGTCCCAAGGATTTACCCAAGCATTCTGATGGGTGTTACCCCTCACCCCTACCAGAGCGAAATATGCTATGGATGACTCAATGAAGCAAAAGTTCATCAAATCTTTACACGCTTTTCATCATAGCTAAACATAAAATGCCATCCGGGGGTGCAAACTAGTTAAGTAAGGGAGCTTAAACGCATTCCAACGTGGTCGTTATTCTCCTGTTTAGTGTTTAGGTTGTTTGGGAATCCCCTAGCGGTGTCTTTAAGGCTTACCTAGGGGTTTTTTTTAGGGGATTTTTTAGCTTGTCCGACGCCGCACGCTCACCTTCGTCTAGGTACGCTAACGTGCTGCTTCGCTAACATAGCATAATTTCTCAACTGGGCGTGGGGTGAATCCTGCTGATTTAAAGATGGTAGGTGGGAACGGCTGAATGATAATGGGATCACGATGAGAAGTTGAACGGTAGGTGTGATGATCAGCCATATTTGCCAGCAATGCACCTGAAATTGAACAACTTAGGTTACAGTTGTTCACCCTAGTGTTACATTCAACTTGGCGAACTGCAAGCAGAGCCTTATGCGTTGGGTTCCGTTAATATTTATGAAGGATGCAAGTCATCCTGTTTCAAGGAAGAAAGTCACAGGTTGTCTCTCTTGTACTCCCCTGCTTTCGGTCATAATCCGCTCAACCTAACATTTTGTTTCGTTCATGAATGGTAGCTCAATCCCAAATGACCAACCCGGGTGGTCACTCGATGAACGTGATCCCCAAACAATCGAATCTTTCATGCCCTTGTGGGGGTGGTTTTACCACTACTACTTTCGGGTGAAAACCGATGGCTGGCATCACATTCGGGATCAGGGCAACGCCTTATTTGTGGGTTCTCACAATGGCGGACTCGTCGCGCCGGATATGATCATGGTCATGTATGACTGGTTTCGGCGTTTTGGTACCGAACGTCCGGTTTATGGTTTGATGCACCCCAATGGCTGGAAAATTGACCTAAACACGGCACGACTAGCGGCTAAGACGGGGGCAATCAGGACTCATCCCAAAATGGCGATCGCAGCTTTGCGTCGAGGCGCTAGTGTCCTTGTCTATCCTGGGGGCGCTCAGGATGTCTTTCGTCCCCACAGTATGCGTAATAAAATTCATTTGGCGGGGCGTCAGGGGTTCATTAAGCTGGCATTGCGGGAAGGTGTACCAATTATACCCGTTATTTCTTATGGCGCTCATGACACGCTGATTGTCCTAGCAGATTTTTACGAACAGGTTCGACAACTACACGATTGGGGGATTTTCCCGTGGCTATTTGGTCTTGATCCGGAAGTTTTTCCAGTTTATTTAGGTTTACCATGGGGATTGGCGATTGGACCTCTACCCAATATTCCCTTGCCTGTCCCGATTTACACTCGTATTTGTGCGCCGATTGTCTTTGAACGGTATGGTCGTGATCCAGCCAGCGATCGCGAGTATGTCAATGCTTGCTATGAAAAAGTCTGTACTCAGATGCAATGGGAACTTGACTGTTTAGTTAAGGTGGCTAGTAGAATTTGATCTGGCTGATGAGAATGACAGCAATTTTGTGAAAAAGGGGATATGGTGAGAAATAAGTGGCAAGATGCAACATTGTGTTGAGTTGAGGATAGTACCTTGAGTAATTCTACCGATCAGTCTCCAGGCGTCTCTCGTCAGGATTTGGATTACTGGTTAGAGCGTCAGATAGAATACCAACGGACTCTTAATGTCATTGAATCAAAAGGAGAAAACAGTGAAAGTGCGTGGAAACTGAGAGGTAAGCTCGAAGCTGTAGGAGAAACGATTGCTTACCTACAACGGAAGCTCAATAACTTTTAGATCATTAGTTTATTAATGGTAGTTGGTGGTCAAAACAGCCGGGGATTTCTCCTTTGCAAAAAACCCAGTGATAGTATCACTGGGTTCATAAGGGCTGCTGTAATAACTGAAGAAGATGTCGTTAGTGAGTATTTTATTGGCTCAAAGTTAAGTCTTGTTTATTCGCAGATTAAAATTCACTATAGAAAAAAAAACTTGAGTTATAGCAGTAGACACATCGATTAGGACAAAGGCACCCTTGTAGAGACGTTGCCTGCAACGTCTCTACATAAATGATGTGTCCTAACAGCTATGGCGGTTGCTATATATTCTGAAAAGTAAACAATAGAAACTGATAATTGTATTCTCCCATTCGGTTAAGCGTCAACTACCCCGCCCATAGCTAAGCTATGGACGAGGCTTTATTTAGCCTTATGTTGACGAGCCTAAGTTCTAAGAGAACGCTCAGAAGTTCAGTCTTGGGAAACCTCTCGCCTAATGAGCTAACGAACAACGCCCTGTTGAGAAGCAACTTCCATGGGCTTCATCAGGTAGAGTCTCAGGAACTGCCAGCCATTAGAGACATAGTAGGGCAGCTTCTTGAAAAATTGCAGGAACTTCGGACTTTTGGAGTTAGCAATTTCCGTCAACTTTTCGTTATTGGTAATACAGACTTCCAAACGTTCGTAGAACTTGGGATGTTCCACATCTAAAATCACTGGGAATACCCGTGCAGCGGTTTCGTTGGTCTTCTTAATCACATGCTTATCATACTCGCGGGCATCTAAACCAATCGACTGATAGAAATCAGACCGTTGGATGTCATTTAGATACATGGTCGCAAATACCGACAGCAGGAAGAAGCGAGACCACAGCTTTGCCTGCCAATCATTTAACATTTGCGGTTGAGCTTTCATGAGCGCATCAAAGAAATCCCCATGGCGATTTTCATCTTGACACCAGTTTTCAAAGAACCGGAAGATGGGGTAAATGCGATCTTCAGGATGGGCTTCGAGATGGCGATAAATGGTGATATACCGCCAATAGCCAATCTTCTCCGACAAATAGGTGGCGTAGAAAATGAACTTCGGCTGGAAGAAGGTGTACTTCTTATTCTTGGTCAAAAATCCCAAATCCAGCGCCAGATTGAAATCTGACATCGCCTTGTTCAGAAAACCAGCGTGACGTGCTTCATCACGAGACATCAAGATGAAACACTCTGCCAGAATTGGGTTTTTGTGTTTGATACGACGACCCAATTCTTTATACAGTAAGAATCCAGAGAATTCTGCTGTACAAGAACGCTCTAGAAATTCAACAAACAAGCGGCGGGTTTCACCGTCGATATGCTCCCAAGACTGCTCAAACTCAGCGTCCCGGACGAAGTGGTGGCGATTATAGTCTGCACGGAACTCTTCAAGAATCGCCAATAGCTCATCTTCATTCGGCGAGATATCCATCTGCGCCATGGCTTCAAAGTCTGTGGTGTAGAACCGAGGCGTCAGGATGGTATCCTTCGCTGGGGATTTAACGCCCGGTCTGATTTCTTCAAAGCTAGGTTTTTTAAGGGTATCTACCATTTTTGTTTTACTCGTTATCTTTTACTTACGATTTTGGACTTGAGAATGTGGCAATTGGGGGGGTGACTCAACCCACGCTGATATTAGAGGTGCATATTGAGTCTACCAAGGTCTTGTGTGAGTGCAAAATCCAGTTAAGGTTAAGAGTTGTAAATTTGCTTAAACTTTCTTCATGTTTTTAAGGGAACAGGGAACAGGAAATCTGCACCTGAAACCCCCGGAACCCTTGTGCACCTTTGATCCCTGATGTCCCATCTCCTCTGCCTTCGTAAAAAGGGACACGACTATAGCCATGCCCCTAATTACTAGATAAAAGACCGTTTAGTACCGAAGCACTAACCGTTAAGCCTCTTCAGCTTCAACGCGACCGTAAAAAATCCCTCGAATCAGGACTTCTTCTGGTTCTTCTTCAGCACCCAGGTCAGTATCAGCAGTCTGTGCGCTCTCAAATGTACCAGCAATTTCACCGGTGAAGCTATCAACCTTAGAAACTTGAAGAGACATCTCACCCGATCGGGTCTCTACGCGCTTAACGTTAGCCCGAACGAATTCCTCTTCATCTGCTTTGGAAGGCAGCGCTACCGCATTATCATAGCCAGAGGCGACGCCACGACCTTTAGGATCGAGGAACACAGAACCCCGGTAAGACGGAACCTTAAACTCCCCTTCAAAGTCCGTAGACGTATTCACGCTAGTCATGTTGGGCCCAGTTGTGGCAACCAAACTTTTAATCGTGAACATGAAAGGAACTTGTTCGCCGCCAGGTAACTGTACTGTAATGGCTTGAAAGTCAATGCCATCCTCTTCCTTAAAGACAAGGCTGCCATTTTCTGCTTGCTTTAATGCCCCTTCTACTTGATCGAGGCTAGAGGTAGCTCTAGTCAGTAATTTACCAGGGATATATTCTGCCTCTCTGCGCTTATTCGTCGGTTCTTCCTTGACAAAGAAGCTAGTTGGCTGTAAGCACAGATCGACAATTCGATAGGACTTATTAGACTCAATGGGAATAGAACCACGAGTTGTTTCCGAGAGTTGGGGACATAGATTCGCTAAGCCTGTATTTCTAATCTGGTCGTAGGTCAATTGATCAGGACTAGTCGCTGTTGCTGCATCTGAACAAGCCGTTAAAACCCCCAGACACAATGCCAAAAAGGCAACAATAAATGCACGATACCTCATGGTCAACCTCAATCGTCAATCTCTAAAGAAAGAAAAAATTTTTTATGGTGATTCTTGAATCAGGCTGTGGTTCATGACATCCTCCCTCACGCTGATCTAAAGATTATAGTGAGAGTCTTCTCGCCGATTCAGATAAAACCGCAACTATGCTCAACTTATGGTCAACATCAGGCTTGTTTTTGCCAGACTAAATTATACCCCTAGGGTTGCTTTGGGGAGTTGACACCGTGGTATAGTTTTGGTCACACGCTGGTTATCGGCGATCGCGAAAGTAGATTGAACGATGGCTCACTTAAGCCGTGTTTCCTACATGATGCCGAAAGCGTGAACCTTAGCTTTTCTCGCTTCATTGTACACGGGAAGCGGCACTTTTACGCTTTCCATCAAGCGGGTGGCAAGAAACAACTAAGATTGACAGGGGTAGGATGAATTTGAGTAATGAGTTAGATACCCAGACGCTACAGGTCAAATTGCCAGCTCTAAAGACGGAGATTTGGGCGTTAGCCAATAGCCACCAAGGGGACACATTAACGCTGCTAGCTCTGCTGCGGACGCTGGAAGAGGCGCACCGGGAGATTCGAGATAGCCTATTTCAGGATTCGTTACCCGACAATCGGCAAACTCTGTATGCGCTGCTCAAAGATATTGAAGAATTAGGTGGCTGGCCCTATGTGGCGCGGATGAAGCTGCGATCGCTGCTGACGAATTTTCCGGAAGCGTTTTCTGAAGATGAATCCAAAGAAAATGCTTAAGCTGCGGGGGTGCGGGGGTCGTAGAGACTTCTGGTGGAACTATGGTGAGCAGCAGGAGAGAGTGAATACGAGAGGCGGGACTAAACGATTTTGTTCCAACAAGACAGTTGGCGCAACAGGTGCTAAGATCCAGCCGTCAGTCTTAGCACTTTATCTTATTAAATCTTATTCTTGAGCAGTGAGTATGGATGAAATTAAGTTTGGCACAGACGGCTGGCGAGGTGTGATCGCCGCCGATTTTACCTTTGAGCGTGTAGCGTTAGTCGCGACAGCCGCTACTCAAATCCTCGCTGATATTTATGGCAAAACCAGCGGTAGCCGTACCGTGGTTGTCGGTTATGATCGGCGCTTTATGGCGGAAACTTTTGCTAAAAAGACGGCGGAGGTTGTCCAATCCTTAGGATTTGATGTGTTGCTTTCTCGGGATTACGCGCCAACCCCAGCATTTAGCTGGGCAGCAAATCATCAGAATGCACTAGGTGCTTTGGTTCTAACGGCTAGCCATAACCCAGCCAGTTACCTGGGATTAAAAGTGAAGGGGGCATTTGGTGGATCAGTTCCGCCAGAAATTACCCAAAAAATTGAAGCCCAACTTGCTCAACAACCAGCCTCAGCGCAAACACCAGGTAAAATCGAATTCTTCGATCCCTGGTCAAGTTATTGTGATGCTCTGCGCTCAAAGGTGAATTTGGCTAGTATTCAAAACCTGATTACTCAAGGCAAATTAACTGTCTTTGCCGATGTCATGCACGGCGCAGCAGCAGGAGGCTTGAGCAGGATTTTAAATGTACCGATCCAGGAACTCAATAGCTCCCGTGATCCCTTATTTGGTGGCGGTGCGCCTGAACCTTTACCCCGTTACCTTTCTCAACTCTTCCGCAGCATCCGTACTCACAGACGGCAAGCCGAGGCAGATTTACGGGTAGGATTAGTCTTTGACGGAGATAGCGATCGCATCGCGGCGGTTGATGGACAAGGGAATTTCCTCAGCTCTCAAATTCTCATCCCGATTCTGATTGAACATCTAGCATCTCGGCGGCAATGGACGGGGGAAGTGGTAAAAACGATTAGTGGTTCGGATCTAATTCCCAAAGTTGCCCAGCTTTATCAATTGCCCCTCTACGAAACCCCCATTGGTTACAAATATATCGCCGATCGCATGCTCTCTACCCAAGTCTTGCTAGGTGGTGAAGAATCGGGTGGAATTGGTTATGGGACTCATATCCCAGAACGGGATGCTTTACTCTCCGCCCTGTATCTATTGGAAGCGATCGCGGAATCTGGTATGGATTTAAGCCAACTTTACCAACGCTTACAAGAGCAAACAGGCTATACCTCAGTTTATGACCGCATTGATCTACATCTAGCAGGTATGGAAGAGCGATCGCGCCTACTTAACCAACTGCAAACCCAACCTCCTACTGAGATTAATGGTCAAGCAGTTGTTGATTGTCAGACAATCGACGGGTATAAATTCCGCTTAGCTAATGGTAGCTGGTTACTGATTCGGTTCAGTGGCACCGAACCCGTTTTACGCCTTTACTGTGAAGCCTCGACTCCAGAACAAGTTCGCCAAACCCTCAGTTGGGCAAAAGATTGGGCAAATAGGAATCAGCGATGAGAGAGCCGGGGGAGCAGGGGAAGCCGGGGAAGCAGGGGAAGCAGGGGAAGCAGGGGGAGCAGGGGGAGCAGGGGGAGCAGGGGGAGCAGGGGGAGATGGGAGACAAAATTTCTATAGCCCATTACCTTATTCCCTATTCCCTATTCCCTATTCCCTATTCCCTATTCCCTATTCCCTGTTCCCTAACAAATGACAAATGACTAAATTAATTGTTGCCACTGGAAATCCAGGTAAATTACGGGAGATGCAGGCATATCTCGATGATTTGCCATGGGAATTGCAGCTTAAGCCACCGGAAATCGAGATTGAGGAAACTGGCGATTCTTTTGTGGCTAATGCTCGTCTCAAGGCGTTAGGGGTAGCCCAAGCTACAGGTCAATGGTCGATCGCAGATGATTCTGGCTTGGAAGTGGATGCTTTAAACGGAGCGCCTGGTATTTATTCAGCACGTTATGGGAAAACGGATGCTGAACGGATTGAGCGGTTGCTGTCTGAACTGGGAGATACGTCTCATCGGGGGGCGCAATTTGTTTGTGCGATCGCGATGGCTCGTCCTAATGGCACAATCGCCTTAGAAGTGGAGGGCGTGTGTCGAGGTGAAATTCTCAAGGCTCCCCTGGGTACAGGTGGCTTTGGCTATGATCCGATTTTTTATGTGCCAGAACAGGGATTGACGTTTGCCCAAATGACTCCACAACTGAAGCGACGCTACAGCCACCGTGGTAAAGCCTTTAAATTACTCCTCCCCCAGTTCAACCAACTTTTATGAATTATGAATTAGAAAAGTTAATTTTTAATCCATAATTCATAAGTTAGGTTAAACAGCTTCCAGATTCCGTTCACCCGTCCTGATCCGGACAATTTCCTCGACGGGGCTGATGAAGATTTTCCCGTCGCCAATTTCACCCGTGCGAGCAGCAGCAATAACTTTGTCTACTACCATATTGACTTGGGCATCTTCGACGACAATCTCCACCTTGAGCTTTTGTAGGAACTCAACGGTGTATTCAGAACCTCGATAACGCTCGGTTTGACCTTTTTGGCGTCCAAATCCTCGAACTTCTGAAACCGTCATCCCTACAATTCCAGCGTTGACCAAGGCGATTTTAACTTCATCGAGCTTAAAGGGTCGAATAATCGCTTCTACCTTTTTCAAGATTCTAGATCCTCACTTACGTTTCTTTATATGTACCAGACCAGCATGACACGATGAACTACGGCGACTTACTTCGTTGAAGTCGCTGTTTCTGACGTTTCTTCGCCGATGGCTGCTTCATACTTCCGTATGCAGTAGAGCTAGGCGACTCGGCGTCTAAAGAGGACAGTTCCTGCCCCCTTGCCCAAATCTCGTTGACTTGAGCAGCATTTACGTCTCTATCCTCAACATGATTACAGTCGGGATTAGAGCAAACATGAACTCTATCTGCTAAGGTATTGGGAGTCAGTTCCCAGCACTTAGCACATCGCTGAGTAGGTTTGAGTTTCTGTGTTGGTGACTCGACATAGAAGCCATTAGCTTCAGCCGCTTTATAGCTTAACAAGTCTCCAATCATACCAAAACCAACGTCAAGGATAGACCGATTTAATCCAGCTTTCTGTAGTTTTCGTTTACCATTCTTGGCTTTGCCTGTCATTTTTCTGACATTTAGCTGTTCACCAGCGATTAGGCTATTACTGCTGACTATATCGCTGGTTGTCTTGTGCAGCCAATCTTGCCGCTGTCGGGTGACTTTCCGTTGGAGTTGAGAAACTCTCTTCCATTCCTTTTTCCAGCGTCTTGAGGCTTTAACTTTCTTGTTCCTGTTAGGGGTTCTCTTGCGTCTCAAACGCTTTGAAGCCACCTTGACCTTTTTATGTCCCTCCTTAATAAAGTCTGGTTTAGGAATTTTCTCACCAGTCGAAAGAGTTATCGCGTCTTTACAACCCAAATCTATTCCAATAGAACCTGTACCCGTTTGACGAGTTGGTTCACATTGTACAGTTATTGATGCATACCATTTACCATTCCTAAAGAAAATTGTACAGGTTGTTGGAATTCCCCATGTCCTGGCTTTACCTCGGATATAAATTTTCTCTCCCAAGTCTCTCAGCTCTAGATGACCATTTTTGCCATTTGAGGAGACCCGCCAACTTTGTTTATTAGGATATGTCCAACCTGCATATCGTCGTTTGGCTTTAAATTTGGGATATTTACCCAAACCCTTAAAAAAACGTTGATAGGCTATATCGACACGTTTTAATGTAGCTTGTAACGTCTGAGAACCTAATTCTGCATACTCAACCCAAACTTTTTTAAACTCAGGCAAACAGTTCTGTTGTTCAAAATAATCAACGGAATGACCAAAGTGTTTGTACTGTGTCCTACGGTTTGCAATAGCCGCATTGTATAGGTCACAGTGCATTTTTCTTGTCCAATGGAGTTTGTCGCATTGGGAGTTATTTGGATAAAGTCTGAAAGTCACTCGACGTGTTAGCATCTTCTATCCGGCTCCGGCTTACTTCATTGAGGTTCCGGAGATAATCGCGATTTAGTATTACACTCCCATCAATGAAGTTTTTGTAACATTGAATACAGTTGTTTGCAGTGTCGTATGCATTGCCCGTCGCCAATCGCCAATTCCCAGACGGTCAACACTCGCTCAGGGCAGGTTGAGTTTTAGTGAAACCCGCGCCGACAAACTATGCCTTCAGTCGTCAAGGGTCAAAACTCTCGCACTTCCCCAATTCTCAGGCTACAGTGGTCGATCGCCAAACTTTTGATTAAAATGAGAAATATATCACAAGGGGCCTTAATGGTTTCGACGTGTTGGTCAAAGCCAACCCGTGATACAGGTCGAGAGTGAGTCTTCTCTCGTAAATACCGGACTCAAAAAAAAGTAACTGCGAACAACATCGTTCCTTTTGCTCGTAAGGCAGCTCCTGTAGCCGCTTAAACACCTCTTATAGGTTCGAGCGTTTTTAGTCTGACTCCGTTAAGGGCTAAGAACACAACCCCAACGGATGCGCTGGTTAGCTGTCTTTGGTCGGCTGGCTAGCAAAGAACTCAACCAAAGCATCCCACCATCCGGGATAATGGATGGTTCCCGCTCTGAGGATTAGAAGGGCTAAGCCTGTGAATGATCGATAGGTAAATAGCCAATGCGGACACGGGTTCAATTCCCGTAGGCTCCACTTCCCATCCCAATTCAATTTTCAGATGCAATAAAACCCCTTCATTCAGCGTGAAGGGGTTTTTATATTTGCCAGGGGTCGATTATTTTTTCATCATTTACAATTGATTATTTACAATTCATCATTCAGATTATCCGGATGAATGCCTTGATGACAGAAAAAGGTGATCAAACGACTTCCAGCCTTTGTCAATTCACTCGCCAATTGTTGCGGTCAGATGAATGAACTCCAAACTCAGGCTTTGGTGTTCATTCAATAATGATGTTGGAGGTAAGGATGCTAGGATTTGACCGCCCACGAGAAGGGAATTAATCCTATCCAACCAAATCCCTTACTCTGGAGTACCTCATCCTTAAAATATGTAAACAACCACGAGCAAGAGCAAGTTATGGTAATGCGACCTACGTATGGTAATGGTTTTATCGATAGCTCAACCATTGAACTTTCTCAAGAAGGATTGCGGTCTATTCTGAATCAGATTGAGGCAGAATTGATCGATAGTGAAGTTTACCGCCGCACAATGGCTGGGTTACAGACGATGTTAGGAGAAGCATCAAGTAACGCCCATATTTTAGTCAAGGCGGTTGGGCGAGAAGCAGTAAGGTTGACGTTTCAAGAATTTGCGAGACAGTATAAGGTTGTTCCTGTGACTCCTGTGGCTTCTGAAGGAATGAATCAACCGACAGAAGAACAGGAGTTGGAGATTCCCCAAACCGAAGAGACGGAATGTCCCATGGGTTCTGGAGAAACAATGTCCCATCCTGTTGAGACAAATCTATCGCCCAGTTTAGTGAATAGAGAGATTGGAGAAACTAAATCGCGCAAGAAACTCACCAAAGCAAAATTAGCCGAGCAAAAGCTTACCCTAGAGCGGGAAGAGGTGTTGTTACAAATCGGTCACCAACTGCGACGAGCGCGTAAATCCCGCTCTTTGAGCCTTCAGCAACTACATCGCCAAACCTTAGTACCCATTCATCAAATTGAAGCATTAGAAACGGGACATCTAGCTCAGCTACCAGAGGATATTTATATTCGTGGTTTCATTCGTCGGCTTGGTTATGCTCTAGGGTTAGATGGTGTAGGATTAGCCTTGTCTTTGCCAGAAACTGATCCGGTCAAGTCTGTGGTTCCTTCCTGGTATAAAGACCCATCAGCTACAGGGTTTCATCTTAAATCTGTTCATTTATATCTAGGTTACGCCACATTGATTGCAGGAGCGGTGGGAGGACTCAACTGGATGTCGAACCAACAATCTGCACCACAAAACACAACGGAACCAGAACCTGTTCCTTCTGGTCAAAACTCTATTTCTCCGCAAGCTGAAAATACCCAATCTACCCATACGCCTGGGATTAAATCAAGCAAAATCGGTGTAACAGCAGGAGCCGATATTGCTCCCCCTGAGGCATTTCCGGTTTAGGAAGACTCCAGAATAGAGAAGATTGTAGAGACGTAAGGCGTGGAACGTCTGAAAGATGGGGAAGCTTTATAGACTCTTTGCCAATTCCTCACCAACTCCTAACACATATCTATCTGACAGAATCCCTGTAGTCAGAATAGTGAGATAGAAACATTAAATAAGACTCGGCTACTAAGAGCTTCCCTTGTAATTCAATACCGAATCACAAGCCCTTTGGAAGCGCGATCCTCCGGAAACCCGTTCTAATACTACTTAGATAAGCACTAAGTGCCAAATTCTGCTGGTTGAGTTGAGGCAACTAAACTCAACGCCGAACGGTTTTTGGGGCGCAAATATTGTCACCTAAAGGTTGAAACTGAACCGGAAAACTCCTGAGGTTTCCGGAAACAGAAAGAACATAAGTTGAGCATGGCAATTTAACTGAACTACATAGTGTTTCCTTAACAATTTTCAGCAATCTTACCCTTTTAAAAACGTGACTTACTTAATCTGTACTTGTGATATATTGCACGAGCAAATTTATCCATTAAGTTTGGGAGCGAATACAATTGGGCGGGAAGAGGATAACAGTATTGTGGTTGACCATAGCTATCTTTCCCGCTACCATGCTCAGATTTTGCTCTCCCCTGACGGTGTGATACTTCGGGATCTCAATAGTCTCAATGGTACGTTCGTCAATGAGTTTAAAGTGGAGCAATGTAAACTTCAGGATGGAGATTCTATTCGTTTAGGAGATGTATCATTCAAATTTGTCGAGCAAATCCCTAAGGTAGAAGAAACTGGATCATCAGACACGGATACTGAAATTTCAATTATTAAGCAAGTTTCCCCAGAAAAAACGCGAATTACAATTACTGACTTATTGCAACCCGATAAGTCAGAAAACTCTATTATTAAACTGAGGCAACGGGATGCTCATCAACGAACCGTTGATAAACTGCAAATTTTACTGGAAGTCAGTAAACAACTGTCTTCTCCCGAAGAACCCAATAAATTGCTGCAAAAAATCGTCGATTTGCTGTTTGAAATCATGCATATTGACCGCGCCACAATTTTGATGGTCAATGAAACCAGTGGTATTCTGGAACAAAAAGCTGTAAACTGGCGATCCGGAATTCCGGCTGAAGATAATTTTTACAGTAGTAAAATTACTAATTTTGTCTGCAATCATGGGAATGCAATTCTCACGGACGATGCTCGTAAAGACACCTTATTTAACGATTCAATATCTATTTTTAAACAAGGGATTCATGCGGCAATGTGTGTTCCACTTAAACCTGCAAATGAGGTGATCGGGGTATTGTATGTGGATAATTTGTCAATGACGGATATCTACTCTGATGAGGATTTGGAGTTTTTAACCTGTCTGGCGAACCAAGCCGCGATCGCGATCGAAAATTCCCGCCTCTATAAGAAGATGCAGGAACAGGAAGTGATGCGGGCAAAGTTGGAAAGATTCTTTCCCCAATCGGTGAGTCGCAAGTTACGGGAAGAAGGAAATTTAGCCACGGTAGAGACAGAAGTAACTGCTTTGTTTGCCGATATTAGCAACTATACGCAAATGTCGGCGGAAATGGAACCGCATCAAGTGGTGGAAATGCTGAATGAGTATTTTCAGATCATTGTTGAAGAGATTGTTTTTCCTTACGAAGGAACCTTAGAAAAGTATATCGGTGATGGGATTTTAGCCATTTGGGGCGCACCTTATCGCCAACCTAATGATGTGGATTTAGCGGTACAGGCAGCGATTGAAATGCAATGGGCGGTTTCCCGTTTAAATCAGACCTGGATTCGAGAAAACCGACGAGCCATTCAGATTCACATTGGTTTGAATACTGGTACGGTTGCAGCGGGAAATATCGGTTCTAAAAATTTAATTCAATATGCCACGATTGGTGATACGACAAATATGAGCAGTCGAATTTGTGACGTGGCTCAAGCCGGGGAAATTTTAATGGCTCAAAGTACATTTGAGAAGCTGGGTGATCCGAGTATTCCCCTAGAAAAAATGCCACCTGTTTGGGTGAAGGGTAAGACTTCGCCTTTACATCTCTATCGGGTTTTGTGGGAACAATATAACGCAACGGACGTACTGTGTGAGAATGTTGATCTAGTGACCGCAGGTAGCCGATCTTAAGCTAACGCCTGGAACTCAAGTTCCGGCTAAAAGCTTAAACCCGTTAAAACGGGTTCAATGTTTTACCCAGTTAGCTCTATTTTTGCTTGAGCTTAAAGAGCAAAAATTTAGGGCTTCCGATGTGCTGATTGTGTTGTGCTTTACATGGGGGATGTCACCCCTCCCTGCTATCCTTGATTGTGTCATCCTGACCGATAACCAAGGATTGTGAAAACTGGGTCAATGCCGATATGACTCGGATAAACCTAGAGTAGGGACAATTTATGAAGCATCCGTGTCAACTTAAGCTACAGCCCTCACCCCCTACCCCCCTCGTTCCCCCCTTTTTAGATCCCCCTCGTTCCCCCCTTTTTAGATCCCCCTTCCGTCCCCCTTTTTAGATCCCCCTTCCGTCCCCCTTATAGATCCCCCTTCCGTCCCCCTTAAAAAGGGGGAGACCAGAGGATGCGGGAGCCTTTGTTGCACGGGGGAAAACAAAGGATGCGAGAGCTTTTTTTGCACGGGGGAGGACAGAGGATGCGGGAGCTTCTGTTGCAAGGGGGTGGGAGAGGAAAGCAATATGCCTTTCCTTGATGCTAGAAGCGTCTGGAAGTGATGGTTCCCGTTGGAGGACAGAGGAATGCGGGAGCTTCTGTTGCAAGGGGGGAGAAGGGGTTAGGGGATGAGAGAGAAGTGATAAACGCTATACTCTCATTAGTTTTAAGATTAAGTTGAGAAAAATGTTCAATAAGAGTCCCCACAGATGGTGGTTCAACGGTAAAACAAGCGTCAATCCTGACGATTCAGGTCAATGCTGCCTCTGGATATAACTGTTATGGAGCCGTGGTTAAAATTACTTCTGCAATGGGCTATTCCCGTTTTTAAGACCTTAGTCTATCTGAAAACGACCAATCAATTCAGTGGTATACCCTTAAACGAGAAACCAACATCTGAACCCAAGCCTCTTATCTTACCCTATCAGGCGGTCGATGAACCCACTCATAGGGAAAAACTGATGGCGATGGGGCAACATTTTGCCAACAAACTGCCAGACGTGATTCACGCTTTCGCGCAAACCCTGGACGAAACGGATCACCTACAACAGCAGCACTTCCAGCAACAGAAAGCCCTTCAGCAACAACTCGTCGCCGAACATCGCGAAACCCTACTCAAACTCGCCGCCTATCAACGGCAAACCACCCTCGAGTTACCGGAAGTCCATAAAATCCTCGATCATTGGCCCCTACGCCTGTTTCCCTCCCAACTGCTAGAACCGCATCGCCCCAATCGCCCGATTCCCCTGCGAATTTTTATTGCCCCTCCCCAGGTTCAGTTTGAACGTTTTGGCGAGATGAACTCACAAGTACCAGACATTGAACTGGGTTTGGCGCAACGACTGCGAGAATTCTTAAGTCAACATTATCCCCTACACTCTCAAGTGAGACCCACTGAATTTTTAGGGGGGGCGTGGGAGAGTAAGCGGTTTCATAGTGAATCGAGTATTAAGGCGCTTTTTAGTCTGTTGAAATCTGAGCCAACCTTGATTCTAGAGTCGGAAATTGATGGTGATTTTATGATTTTTCGCCTCGCCTATTGGGGTTTAGGACAGGACAGTTATTGCTATTCAACCTTATGTAAGCTATCCTATCGAGATTTTATCTATGAATCAGCAAAAGTCCGGGCGCTGAAATGGAAAACCACACGAGATAAACTACTGGCATTGGGCAAGAGTATTGAGGATATTAATGCCAAAGGGGGTGACAATGCGATTAATTTAGCTTACCTGGAAGAAGCCGAGGAATTGCAACAAGCTGGAATTGATCCGCGTGAATTGATTTTTCCCTATAAAGTGAACCGTGGCGACTGGGACAACTTTTGCCAGTTTTTAAGTACCTGTCACTGTTTAGTTGCTGGCTGGGTGTCGGATATTCATCATTTGGTTCACTCGGATGTATCGCCGCTTTTGCCAGAATTATTACCGCCATTGATTGCGGAAGTTTCTGATCCCGATTTAGTTCAAGTGGTGATGCAAACCACCCTTTCAATTTACCAAGAGGTGTTAGAGTCACTCGTCAGGGAACGCCCCTACTGGGAACCGGAACTAAGTTTAAAACTAGCACAGAGTTTAAGCTGTTTACCCGATAAATCCTGGGCAACGATACAGATTAAATCCTCTGTGAAAGCGTGGCTGCAACAACGGAAACAGCCTCATATAGAAGGCTTGCAGGCATTTGAGGCGATGGGATTGGTATTAACCCAACAGGATCAAAACTATTGCCAGATGCTGCAATCCTGTTTAGCCGCCGTGGGAGATGAACAGGGGGCAAATCAAGTTCAGGAATTATTAGAGGCGATCGCATCCCCTCAACAGCCGCAGACCTGTGCTAATTTGATCTTAGCCTCTACGTTCACGGGACTCAGTGGCAAAGTAAGCGCGATCGCAATTCATCCCAATGGACGCACCCTGTTAAGTTGTGGGGGTGATAGTACAATTAAGATTTGGGATATTATCAGCCTGAATTCGACACCCATTCAGCAATTAAATGGGCATTCAGGTGGGGTTTTGACGCTTACCCTTAGCCGCGATGGGCAGATTTTAGCCAGTAGCGATCAGTCTAAAAATCGCAGTTATATTAAAGTCTGGAATCTACATCAGGGTAAACTGCTGTGGACGCTTTCTGGACATCGCAAGCAGATTCATTCCCTAGCGATTAGTCCGGATAATCAAACCATTGCTAGTGGTTCGCACAAAATTAAGTTATGGAACTTAAACACCGGTGAACCCTTCCGCACCTTATTTGGGCATAAAGAATGGGTGTATTCCCTGGTGATTAGTCCAGATGGTCAAACTTTAGTCAGTGGAAGTGGGGATAAAACGGTTAAAATTTGGAAATTGGCGACAGGAGAACTATTGCGGACGCTAAGTGGACATAAAGCCAGTGTGAGGGCGGTGGCGATTAGTCCCGATGGGCAAACGATTGTTAGTGGAAGTGAGGATAAGACGATTAAGGTATGGGATTTTGAAACCGGGAAACTTTTGGCTACACTAACAGATCATACAGGAGCGGTGTATGCGATCGCGCTGAGTCCAGATGGTGAATATCTGATCAGTGGGAGTGAGGACAAGACGATCAAGGTTTGGCATCTGCATCGGGGGGAACTCATCCAAACCCTTGATGAGCATACCGCTCCAGTATACGCCCTTGCCATTGATTCCAATGGACTCCTTGCTAGTGGGAGTGAGGATCAGACGATTAAATTGTGGCGTCCCTTGTAGAGACGCACCATGGCGCGTCTGTAGGCGCACGGTAGTGTTCATCCGTGTCAACTTAAGCGGAAAACCCTCACCCCCAGCCCCTCTCCCAATGTTATAGCGCTTCGCTAGGCGTGTATTTACACATTAGAGAGGGATGCTTGATCAGGAGGGATTTAGAACGGTTGTACTGTAACTACGCGAGAGCGAACTGCTATAAATCTACAAAGTCTTGATCTTGATATAACTTGCCTGATTCGTTGAATGGGGGACTGATTTAAGGCTGGTGGGCAATGCCCACCCTACGGGATAGCGAGGGTTTCGGCGACTCGGATTCTCTGAAGTTCCTCTAGAAGGTACAATGCTCAAATCAAAGGAGCAGTATTATTAACCGTATGCCTGGGTTTCATCTTCTCAATCGCTATTTCTTGCCCATTCTACTTTTTAGCCTCTGCCTTAGCGCCGTGCTACTTTTCTCTAATACAGCAACTTTGAGTCAAACTCCTCTACCCCACACCAACTCTGATTCCTCATTGTCTCTCACTGAAACGGTTCGCAAAACTGTACTGGACAACGGTTTAACCGTTCTCACCAAAGAAGTCCATTATGCCCCTGTTGTCACTGTCCAGGTATGGTATAATGTCGGATCGCGCAATGAAACGCCAGGATTAAATGGAATCTCGCACCAGCTCGAACATTTAATGTTTAAAGGCACAACCAATCGCCCGATTCAATTTGGTCGCTTGCTGAGTGCTTTAGGCGCAGAATCGAATGCCTTCACCAGTTATGACCAAACGGCATATTACAACACCGTTAAGCGCGATAAACTCGAAGCCCTGCTGATTCTGGAAGCAGATCGGATGCAAAATACCCAGATTAATAGCGAACAACTCGCGACGGAGAAAGGGGTGGTTATTTCAGAGTTAGAAGGGTATGAAAATGACCCAGAATATCGCCTCGATCGCGCGGTCATGGGGCAACTTTTTCCTAACCATGCCTATGGTTTACCCGTTGGTGGCACTCAGGACGATGTGGAACGTTTTACCCTGGAACAGATTCAGGATTATTATCGCACGTATTACAGTCCTGACAATGCCACTGTGATTATTGTCGGTGATTTTGAAACCGACAGGGTTCTGAATGCGGTTAATCAGTATTTTGGTACAATCGGTGTCAGTCAGCAGGATTTAGACAGGACGGATTCCAATACGGCAAGGGATAGAGGAGCAGGGGGTGTAGGGGCGGGTTTGACGGATAACTTATGGCGCCCAACCGATAACTTGACTAAACCCGCCCTTCTAGGGGAAGCAAGGGAGAATCCTGTTATATTACAACAACCCGGTAGTGCGGCGCTGGTACAGGTGGTTTACCCTCTACCTAATATTAATCACCCCGATGTTCCGGCGATTGATGTGATGGATTATATTTTGACATCAGGACGTAGTTCCCGAATCTACCAAGCTTTAGTGGAGTCCGGATTGGCAAGTGATGCGGGGGGGTATGCGGCGAATTTCCGGGATAAGGGCTGGTATGCTCTATTTGTTACGACTGATCCAGGTGAAGATCTTAACGCGATTGATAGCGTCCTGCAAGAGGCGATCGCGTCTTTACAAAACCAAGGCGTGACTGATGCTGAACTCAACCGCGCCAAAGCTCAACTCAAAGCAGGACTGATTCTAGAAAACCGTGATGTCACGAGTCAAGGTTTTCAATTAGGGGTGGATCACACCACGGCGGGGGATTATCGCTTCATCGATCGCTATTTAGCCGCCATCGCCCAAGTATCAAGCCAAGACGTGCAGCGCGTTGCCCAAGAGTATCTTACTCCGCAACAACGTACTGTTGGCTTGTTTAAACCGACTCAGATTCAGGATGAACCCAGTCGCGGTATCGGTAGTTTTAGTAAAACAACTGAACATTTTTATGCTGAGTCTCCAGCCGAACCCGCAGCAGTCGCCCAGTATTTACCCCCTGTCGTTTCTGATTCAACCTTGGCAACAAACCAACCCCTACCCGAACAATTTATTTTAAACTCAGGGATACAGGTGCTAATTTTGCGCGATCGCAGTACGCCAACGGTGACTTTAAATGGATATATTCCAGTAGGTAGGGCAAATGATCCCCCTCAGAAGTCGGGTTTAGCGGAACTCACGGCTGAAAACCTGATGAATGGAACTCAGACTCAGGATGCATTAACCCTTGCTCAAGGTTTAGAAGATCGGGGAATTAATTTAGACTTTTATACGGCGCGGGAAGGTACATTTATAAGTGCTAGTGCTCTGTCTCCTGATCTGTCTTCTTTAATTCCCATCCTCAGCGATGTTTTGCAACAGGCTACATTTCCGACGGATCAACTGGAATTAAGCCGTCAAAGGGCATTAACCGATCTGCAAATCGAATTAGATGACCCCGCTTCTTTGGCACAGCGTACCTTAGCCCAAACTCTTTATCCAGAAAATCATCCCTTTCACAGTTTCCCGACGTTTGAAAGCCTGAGTCAAATTACTCGTGATGATGTAGTGCAATTCTATCAGGAGTATTATCGTCCCGATACTACCATCCTGACGCTGGTTGGCGACTTTGAACCCCAGCAGGTGCGATCGCTCCTAGAACAGGAATTCAGCACTTGGACAGCCCCAGGGAAGCCGCCTCAGCTAACGATTCCTGCGGTTGAGCTACCTTCTAGGGTGGTGCGTCTCAATCGAGTGTTACCAGGGAAATCCCAATCGGTTACATTTATGGGTACTGACGCGATTAATCGCACTGATCCGCGATACTATGCGGCGTTAGTTCTCAATCAAATTGTCGGCGGCGATACCTTAGCCAGTCGTTTGGGAACCGTGATTCGCGATCGCTTAGGCTTAACTTATGGGATTTACAGTTCCTTTCAGACAGGAATACACGACGGTTCCTTTGTGATTGAAATGCAGACAGCCCCCGAAGATGCTCAAGGTGCGATCGCGAATACGATTAATTTACTGCAACAGATACAGGCGCAAGGAGTTACAGCAACAGAAGTAGCTACAGCTAAACGCTCAATTACCAGCCAATATCCAGTCACACTTGCCCATCCTGACAACTTAGCCCAAACCATTCTCGACAATCAAGTTTATGGGTTAACCTCCAATGAACTGCGGGAATTTGTCCGTCACATTGAAGCCGTTAGCTTAGAACAAGTCAATCAGGCGGCGAAAGAATTACTCCATCCTGATAATCTGGTAATAGTAACGGCGGGTTCGTAGTAGGGGCTTTAGCCCAAGATTTCTGTTCTAACTTTTCACGGCAAGTCTAGAAACCTGAGTCGGGGCGGGTTTAGTTCCATCTAGGTGTAACCAAAAAGATAGCCGTGAAACCCGCCCCTACATAATCAATACTCGCGTTGCTCCACATACGGTGAAAGTCAGGATTCTGTTGGGTTTCGGCGCGTCAACCCAACCTCCTGACTTTTACTAAGACGAATACATAAAATAGATGTAATCCAAATGGTGCAATATTTGAATAGTATGATGTCAATAAAAATGTCCTTAAATCGTCTCGTAGTAGGGGCTTTAGCCCCTGATCGTCACCTCTGGCAAAATCAATGGCTTCGCCGATGCTTAACCGCAATCATTGGACTAATTCTAGGAATTAACGTAGTATGCTTCCCAGCGATCGCGGCGACTCCAGCCGTAGAAGTTAATGTTAGTTTGGGCAATCAAGCGGATGAATTGAAGTTCTTCCCCAACCAATTTGAGTTTGTCGCTGGTACACGCTATAAACTATTGCTGGATAATCCCAGTCCCCAAAAGCACTACTTCACCGCCAAAGACTTCGCTGATGCGAGTTGGACTCAAAAAGTTGAAGCCGCCAAAGTAGAGGTTAAAGGGGCAATCCATGAACTGGAACTAAAACCGACTGGTGAAGCTGAATGGGTATTTGTGCCGATGAAACCGGGAACTTATGAACTCCATTGTTCAATTCCTGGACATACAGAAGCAGGTATGGTAGGAGAAATTACGATAAAACCTTCCTAATGTCAGCTAATCACTGAATTCATAATTTATTCTCCAATACGGCAGCTACGCGCAGTATCATGGCTTCATTATAAGGAGCAGCAATAATTTGCACACCCAAGGGCAGAGAACTAGAGGGCTTGACAGGCACTGATAAAACAGGTAATCCAATAAATGACAAAGGTTGGGTAAATAGTCCCAAATTTGGGCGCACTAATACCTCTTCTCCCCCAATTACCATTGTTTCTTGATCTAAGCCAGGGGCGACACAAGGCGTAGTCGGGGCGAGAATAATATCCACCGTCTGAAACACTTCTCGTACCCTTTGGCGATACCATTGGCGAAACCGTTGCGCCTGAATGTACCATGAGGCGGGAATTAAAGCCCCCGCTAAAAAACGATCGCGCGTGGCTCTGTCAAAGTCTTGCGGACGCGATCGCAAGTTGGCAAAATGTAGATTAGCCCCTTCTGTCGCCGTAATAATATAAGCCGCCGCTCTTGCCCGATGCGCTTCAGGTATCCTAACTGTAGCGGTGACATTTAGCACTTGGGCGACTTTGGCGACAGCATCCAAGGCTTCTGGGGTAGCGCCTTGAGCAAAATACTCCCCCGCCACCGCAATCCGTAATCCTTCAATTCCCTCTTCCAGTTGTGGTAAACAAAGTTCTGGGGGACGTTGTGTACAAACCGGATCACGTTCATCGCTTCCCTGAAGGATATCATACGCTGTCGCAATATCCCGTACTGAACGGGCAAACGGACCAATATGGTCTAAACTACTGGAAAATAAAATAGCCCCTGCCCGTGATAAACGCCCATAAGTTGGTTTTAACCCAAAAACTCCGCACAATGAAGCGGGAACCCTGATTGAACCATTGGTATCGGAACCCAAGGTAAGGGGGACTAATCTGGCTGCAACCGAAGCGGCGGAACCGCCAGATGATCCACCGGAGACACGAGTCGGATCATGAGGGTTTGGTGTTGCCCCATAATGACTATTTACAGTCACAAACCCATAGGCATATTCATCCATATTTAAAGCCCCCACCAGCACCGCCCCCGCTTGCTTAAGTCGGGTAACGGCGGTAGCATCGTGGTTGGCTGGGGGATTTTCGGCATTAATTTTTGAGCCGGCTAGGGTGGTTAATCCAGCAATATCAAATAAATTCTTCACCGCAAAAGGAACCCCAGCCAAGACGCCAGGAAATTCCCCTCGGCTAATCGCCTGATCCACCCGTTCCGCCTCAGCGATTGCCGTATCAGCCGTAATTGCGGTAAAACAATTTAAGCTAGGGTTACGGGAATCAATCTGCGCCAAACAATCCCGCGCGATCGCACTGGCGGTTACTTCACCCTGATAAACCGCCGTAGCTATCCCCACAGCGTCGGCTTGTCTCCAATTAAATGTCATGGTTCAAAGATTGGTGCGGCTTCTATAGTATCCGGTAAGGGAAAGTCATTCACCAATTGTGCGATCGCGGCAATTCGAGTAATGTTATCCACGACACCAGGACGGTATTCTGGGTCAATCGGCAAATCAATAAACTCCGCCATGCGATCGACATATTCACCAACATCAAAGGTTTCTTTGGTCATAGCTAAATCTGTTATGAATTCCCTATTGCCTGTTCTGTGTCCCCTGTTCCCTGTTCACTAACCAATAACAAAGGCTTCCTGGGAATAATTATCCCAGGTTCGGTGACAGCGTTCAGCAATAAACGGTTGAACTCGGAAATTCGGCGGATCACCCTCTAGAACATCAATCCGTAAAAATGAATAGAGTCGCTGCTTTTTAGAACCATGACCATGACGACCGACATAAAGACGCGATCGCGCTACCATACGGGAGGGATTATTGTTAATAAACCCAACAGATTCCATTATCTCTGAACCTTCTTTGCGTTGACGTCGTAAACTATGACCACTCCCACCGCAGATAATCCAGGGCATATAAGAATCCGCGTGTCCGGTATCAACCGTTTCTAGATATTCTAAACAGTGGGCATGACCGGTGAGCACCAAATCCACCAAAGGACGCCCCTGGGCTACATCACCCACCTCCGTCGCCACAGCATCCAAAACTTGACGGAGGCGGCGACGAACTGCCCATGTTTGTGCCTGTTGCCATTTGGTTGCTTCGGTTACGTAGGGGGGATGATGCAGGTAAATCACCCGTCCCCGTACCTCTTGAGTCTGCCAAGACTGGGTTAGCCGTTGGCGTAGCCAGTCCAATTGTTCAAAGTCAATAGTAGTTTCTTCATCCGATGCCAATTGTTTATTAATATCCAAGCTTAGTTCATCAATTTGCTCTAATTTCACATTCAAATCATCAAGCTGTTCTGCTTCTTCCGGGTTATCCGCATCCAGGGTAGCGGCGGTTTCCATAAGTTGCATTTTTTCGGCTTCTAATTCATCCCGTCGCTGTTCTAAAACGCGGCGAAAGGCTTCCCCTTCTGGCGTGGCTGGAATCGGTGCGGGGGCGTTAAAGGTATTGGAATCAAGGGCAAAAAAGTCAATTCCGCCACTACGGAACGTATAGTAACGGTTCGGTAAACGGGTAAATTCTCCGGGTTGATAGCGCAAGCAACGTCCTGTGTCTGTTTTCGCCGTATAGTGGTCGTCTAGATGATTTTCCAACTTTCCCCACTGCTTCAATGGCTTCAGATAGTCCAGGAATGCCTTGGTGTAAGCTTTACCCTGATGTGATCCGTGCCAACCTACATTCAGATCGAGTTTAGTCTTCAACAGGTGGCGCAGGGGCCAAGTTACCTGTGCGATAAAGCCATAGACGAAGGGTAAATCATAGTAATCGTGATTTCCAGGGATGGTGAGGAAGGGAAAATTAAACACCATTTGGTCATAAGCAATTTTATGGTGAGAGTCGCCATCGACGATAAACTCGCGGTAGGGTTTGATAAAGTTTTGGGGATAATATTCACTCGAACCTACCTGATATACCACGTCACCGGTATGCAATACAAAGCGGCAGTCATCGCGGTGATTTAGCATCATTTCCACAATTTTGCGTTGTGGATCATGTTGTTTATGAGATCCAAAGCCTGTATCACCGACGACTAAAAATGAGAACTCTGGATGATCGGGTCTATCATCGTCTAGTACCAGCCGAGTTTGATCGATATCCCGTTCAACGATTAGCGGATCTTGCCAGCGAACTCGTTGTTTCATCTGCTGGATTTTTTCGGCAATAGGAGGATCGGACACAAATTGCATAATGGTTCACTGCCAAAGGTTTGCGTTTTGAGGTTATCCTCCGATATCTAGAATGAGCATCTATCTGAAAGTGGGGATCTGAGCAAAGGATGCTCTAGCGAGGAAAACACTTGCGTAGCATGATTTGACCAACTAAACCATTTTCCTTTGGGGATGCGAAATGGACAACCTCAATTACAGTGAAGCAGGGTCCAATATGGTGCAGCATCCCTTCAGCAAACGAGATCAACTCGCCGCAACAGGGTAGCCGAGATAATTCCACCCGTTCTCCGTTTAAGTCTTCCAACTCCGGTGAATAGTCTTTATGGGATGTTCTGGGGGCGTTCTCGAACATCATTTGTACTTTAACCCGTTCCATCAATAATACACTCCTGATTCAACGCCTATAGTAGGTTAACTCCCAATTGCCACATTTTCCTCACTCCGATAGAATTTTACCGACGCTGATTAATCAAAGAATCATACCGATTAGCACCAGCCACATCCAAGTTTTCCCAGACATTGCACTCCAGGTAAGGGCTTCAGCCAGCAATTTAGGCAGGTTAAATGAGGGGGGAGAATCCTTAATATTTTTCTCTGTTCAAAGAATTAAACTAGATATAGAGCAAAATACTGTCTCGTCTATTTGGGAGGTCACATGAATACGATACAAAACAAGCTAGTCACCACAACCTTGGCGGTGGGAGCCTCTGTCCTCGGTTTTGGCATGTTATCCCAACCCGCTGCGGCGATTAATTTAACCTTTGTCGGCGAGGGTGATATTCCCCCCCCAAACTGGACTAACTTGAACTGGACGGTGGAAGGAAGAGCGGGTGCTAAAGGCTTTGCCGACTGGGAGTTTGCCACCAAAGAAGATGATGGATTGAGAACTGTTGAGCAGTTGAACTGGAATTGGCAAAATGGTCAAGAAGTGCCATGGATGTTAACGTGGGATGGGAATACCGTTTCCTTTAGCCTCGGTGGGCGAACCATTGCCTTTAACCAAGAGAACCCACCTGCTAAGTCTTTTAATGGCTTTTACCTCTGGACAAGAGCAACAACGGCATCGGGTAAAGTCGATCCTGAGACTAAAATGTTTCTGGAAGTCAACCAGGTTAATGGAATCGCAGTCAATCCAGTGTTCAGTTCCGCTATTGCCCCCCCAGGTCAGGGTAACACCACTATCACGAAAAACTATTTTGCTAGTGATACCTCAATCACATCGCTTTCGGGTATTGCCAATATGAGTTGGCTACTGGGTTCTCCTAATCCTAACCAAGCGAATGCTCGTTCGCTAGTGGGCTTGAAAATAGAAGGATTTTCTTATGCTTCAGTACCGGAACCCGGTACAGTTGCAGGACTAGTCGCCATTGGGTTGTTCGGAGCCAGTTCGGTGCTATGGAGTAAAAAAGCTTAGAGTTAATGGCACTGAAAAGCGTGCATTTGGGGATCGCCGAAACCTTGATATACCGTAGGGTGGGCATTGCCCACCAACCTGAACAAGCGTGCCATTAAGTAGGGACTTGGTAACCAAGCCCCTACTTTTTATGCTGGAAACAGGAACAATTAAGAAACCATGAATATGACCAGTCATAATCAGCCATCTATTAAAATAGCCGTCGTTGGTGATGTTCACGATCAATGGGAAGCACAAGACGCGATCGCACTCCAACGGTTGGGTGTTGACTTGGCGCTGTTTGTCGGGGATTTTGGCAATGAGTCGGTGGGTGTAGTTGAGCGAGTTGCTGCGGTTGATCTGCCCAAAGCTGTGATTCTGGGAAATCACGATGCTTGGTATACCGCATCAGCTTGGGGACAGAAAAAATGTCCGTACAACCGTCAACAGGAAAATTGGTTACAAGATCAGTTAGAGGCGCTCGGAGATGCCCATGTTGGTTATGGATATTTGGACTTTCGTGATCTTCAGCTTTCGGTAGTCGGGGCTCGTCCGTTTAGTTGGGGGGGATCAGCATGGAAAAATCAGGATTTCTATCGAGATTGGTATGGGGTCAACAGTTTTGAGGAGTCTGTTGAACGAATAGTCGCCGCCGCCAAAGCGACAGAATACAACAGGATTCTGTTTTTGGGTCATAATGGACCGACGGGGTTAGGCGAGGAAGCCGAATCGCCTTGTGGTAGGGATTGGCATCCCTTGGGCGGAGATCATGGGGACCCCGATTTTGAAGCCGCGATCGCACAAACTCAGGCGATGGGAAAACAGATATCCTTGGTCACATTCGGTCACATGCATCACCGATTACGCCACACAACCAAGCGATTGCGAACTATTGTCACCACCAGTTCAGAGGGAACGGTGTATCTCAACTCAGCCAGTGTACCCCGAATTGTGAAAACGGAAACAGACCGACTGCGAAATTTTTCCCTGGTGTCGATGAAAGAGGGTGTAGTGGCTTCAATTTCTCTGGTTTGGGTGGGAAATGACTATTCTGTAGTGCTAGAAGAGTTTCTCTATCGGCGCCCTCAACCCTTTGGCGGACAATTTGTTTCTAGACAGTCGCCATGAACGCTTAGGCTTGATATGATAGATAAGCCTGGAGAGGTGGCAGAGTGGTCGAATGCGCTCGACTTGAAATCGAGTGACTCGAAAGAGTCCGTGGGTTCGAATCCCACCCTCTCCGTTACTGTTGGGGAAGCTGGGGAAGCAGTCTTGATTCCGATTCCCTGTTTCAGCTTAACCTTGTCACATTTCTAGATAACTGATGATTGATGACCTATGCGGGTAGAGTTTCGCGAGTATAACCCATTCGATTTGTGGATCTGGCTAGAGTTTGCCACTGTTCCTTCCCCCATGGAAAAAGATTATATTGAAGAGTTATTCAATTCATGGTTTTACCTAGGAAAATTGGGAGGATTTGATGCGGAAAATCTCCAAGTGCAGGAGACAGGTGTAGATATCAGCTATATGGAGTATGATGACCGAGAAACAGACAGCGCCCTCATGGCACTGATGCACAATCAAGGAGACTTTGATTATCAGGGAACCTGGGGACGCTGCTGGTTTGATTTAGGGACATCCGATGCGATCGCACTTGATGTTCTGATCAATTCCCTGAAGCAACTGTCTCAAGAATATGTTCACATCGAACGGCTGATCATCGGCGGTGAGAATGAAGATTGGCCCGTAAAAAGCCGTCAAGAATCTATGTTTTACCGTTCAAGCGATGGGTGAAGGCTCCCACGCTCTTTAGCTGGGAGATGAAACCGAGCGAACCGTCTAGGTAGCGAATAAATTCGCCAGTCAAATAATTCGGATAACGTTCTACTATTGTGGTAATGTAAATACA